>URLG01000020.1 GCA_900548535.1 Candidatus Segatella intestinihominis
TTTGTTGCTCAGGTACTTATAAATAAAGTTAAATCAAAGTGTTGCGGAATTAAGGATTCTGTGTTTTATACTCGAAGCCAAGCTGCTACGAAAGCCCAAGATTATAAGATGGCTAAAACCTTTAGTGATTCTGCATGTTGTTACTTGCAAGAAATGTACAGGACAGCATCGAAAGCCAAGGTTTCCTATTATTCTTCTTTTTTGAAGAAAGAAAGTGAAAGGGCAAAAATGCAAGGAAAGGCAGAAGTGCAGCGATGGGTATTTGGATTGACCGTACTTTTATGCTTGATAATTATTTTGTTTGTCTTGTATGCTTATTGGTCGTATCGAAAACTGTCATTAGCTCGCATAGCTCATGAACAGGAAATATTCACCCAAAAGCAGCAAATGATGGAGAAATTACACCAAGAAGAACTCTCGCATAGGGATGTGCAATTGTCTGTAATGCGTACCTATTTACTAAAGAAGATAGAGGTTGTGGAAAAATTAAATTCGAGTGTTCCGAATGAGAGTAAGCATATTGTGCTTTCCGATAATGATTGGACAGAGTTAGAAGTCTTCTTAGATAGTGTAGAGGATTTGTTTGTGTCTAGACTAAAGAAAGAGCATCCTAATTTGTCCAATGCTGACGTGCGATTAATGATGCTGTTGCGTTTAAAGTTATCGCAAAAGACTTTAGCATCTATCTATTGTGTGAGCGAGAAAGCTATCAAGCAAAAGTTGTTCTTGTATAAGGATAAGGTAGGCATTAAAAATGAGCATTTTTCGCTTCGTAATTATATAGAAAACTTCTAGAAATAGGGGCTATATAGTGCTTTTTAGACCTTTTAAATCTAGAGAGGCAGTTATAAGTACTTGTTTCTTAGGATTATATGTAATTTGTGCAATGGCATAGAAATAGACCTGTTTTGTTTGGATGAAGTCAAAAAACTATGTAATTTTGCAGCCGAGATTCAATAACATCTAAAAGGTAAGATTATGAAGAAGGTAAAAATGTATATTTCGTTTCTGCTGTTTCTGCTATTTGCTTCTATTCAAGTGAAAGCAGGAGATGCTCCTAAAGCGCAAGATATTCCTATGTATAAAAAAGTGCCACATTTGGGGACACGAACAGCAGAACCTAGCGTAACAGCAAGTTTAGAGCAAAATCAGCTTACAGTTAATGTTGGTTGTTATATGGGCATTGTAAAAGTCTATGTCTATGGAAACAATGGAAACCTCATGGCTAGTTCTTCTGTCGCTATAGAAGGTAATGGATTGTGCACTTTAGATTTGTCCGCATTAGAGAATGGATCTTATAATGTAACTGTAGAACTAGAAAACATGATTTATTGGGGCATGTTTGACATATAGGGTAGATTCTTATAATTGATAATAATTTTGTCGACTAAAATTATATATCCAGACACAACTGGCAAAAAGCGCATACATTCCCAAAAGCGTTAAAAACTGGGTGGTTAATGAATTGTTGAACGTCTAAATTATTTAAATTATGAAGACAAATGAAGTTGAAGGTAAGCTTGATGTTATGGAACTGATGGCTGTTAAAGGTGGTACAAACTCAGAGTTTGAATGCAATGGTGGTAACAGTGGTGTTCATTGTAATTCTGGCGCAGTTACAGACAAACAGCAATAACAGCTTAAGTAAGTCAGTTTTTTTTAGAAATGTAAGTGTGTCACATAAATTGCGTGACGCACTTACTTAAAATGTTTTTTGTCATGTTGCAGAATGAAACTTATGTGTTAAATCCTGACTATCACTTTAAAAGTGATGGAGATAGAATCGTTATTTATTCTAAAAAGCAAGTTTCTCGATTTAGTTCTTCTGATTGGGTCAGCTTTGTACACCCTGTACAGGCTCAAATCTTAAATGTTTTTTCAAGAAAAAGAACTATAGGTGATCAATGTAATTTACTTGCCTATAAATATGGATATTCTAAGGAACAAATTTTTAAGTTGCTTTCTTCTTATATAGAGAATGATAAGGTAATATATACAATTTATGGCAGTGATAAAATATGTTTTCCAAAAAATATTTTGATAGCATTAGATAAAGTGGAAGAGATTTTTGTAGAAAATCCAAGCAATATTGTTCATGTTGATAACCTAGATATTAACTTAAAGCAAGACAGAATGCATATTGCCCCACAAAGTATTTTGCTGATGTTGACTAATAAGTGTGTTACAAAATGTAAGTATTGCTATGCCGATAAGGATACTAAAAATATCCCTATGAGCACAGATGAACTATTGCATTTGATAGATGATGCCAAACGCTTAAAAATGTCTTATATAGATGTAATTGGAGGCGAGGTCTTTTGTCGTAAGGATTGGGATATAATACTCAAAAAGATTGTAGACAATGGGCTTATGCCAAATTTTATATCCACAAAAATGCCTATTGATGAAGAAAGTATCATAAAGCTAAAAAAAACTGGGTATAATAACGTCATCCAAATATCTTTAGATTCTTTGGACGAGCAAGTTTTACATTATTTGATAGATTGTAAAGTTGGTTATGTAAGCAAAATGAAGCAGACCATCATGAACTTGGCTGCATATGGATTTAAAGTGCAATTTGATACTATTTTGACAAGGTTGAATGCCAACCGAAAAAGTCTTGAACAGTTATTCCTTTTCATTAGCGAAGTTTCGAATATAGAATATTGGGAAATAAGAATACCTGAGGTTTCTATATATACTCCAGAGACTTATAAGGAGATAAAGGCGAGTAAAGGTCAATTGCTTGATTGTGTAAAATATATTAATCAAAAGTTAAAACCTAAGGCATGGTTCAATCTTTTTTGTAGCGATAATTGTTTAGAAGAGCATTTAGGAGAAGGAAAGGACAGTGACAAACATTTTTATGGAGGAAATTGCGTTATGTTAAAGACGTTGGCTTTTATTTTGCCAGATGGTAAAGTCAGTGCATGTGAACAACTATATTGGCATCCTCAATTTATCATTGGAGACTTGAAAAAGCAAACTATAGAGGAAATTTGGAATTCTCCAAAGGCATGGGAATTGTTTAATTTAAGCCAAAAGGTATTTCGCAAAGAAAGTGTTTGCTCGCATTGTAAAATTTTTGATTTTTGTAATTTAGAGAATCATCGTAGATGTTTCGTCAAGGTAATTAAGGCTTTTGGAAAAGATAAATGGGATTATCCAGATCCACGTTGTCAATATGCTCCAAAAGTAACATCTGATTTGGTATATTAAAAATATTTTGGGAATGAATTTGCAAAAGATTATAATAATTATAGTGAATTTATGGTTGTGTGTATGCCATATTTCTGCTCAGCAACTTAAAGGTAAAGTTATTAGTGATGATGGAAGTGCAATTTCCTATGCTAATGTCTTCTTGTTGGCTCGACAAGATTCCTCTTTCATTAGAGGTACGATAAGTAATGAGGACGGGCTTTTTTTGTTGCCTTCTTATACTCATGGTGATATTGTTAAGATTTCTGCTGTAGGCTATTCTGTTGGTTATTTCGCATGCAAAGGTGACTCTTTGGGTATCCTGATTTTAAAGGATGATACGAAACAACTTAATGAGGTTGTAGTAAAAGGTCACCGCAATTATGTGAAGACAACTAACATGGGATTAACTGTGTCTATGATGGATAATCCGCTTGCAAAATTAGGCACGGCCTTAGAGGCAATCAAGCAAATGCCTTTAATAGATGCGGTTGGGAATAACATTTCTGTATTGGGAAAAGGTACACCTGTATTTTATATAGATAATAGAAAGGTGAGAGACAATAATGAATTATCTCAATTATCTTCACTAAACATAGAGAAGGTAGAGATAATAACAAACCCTGGGGCAAAATATGAGGCAGATGTGAAATCTGTCATAGTTATACATACAAAGAAAAAAGAACTAGGTTGGGCTGGTATTGCAAGAGTTTCGGGTGTTTTTTCGGAAGTGCCTCATTGTATCACAAATTTGGATTTATCATATAATAATGGTAAAGGATTAGGCTTTTATGTAAATGGAGACTATGAAGGAGATGGTTTTAAGCAACAAGGTTACGTGTTGGAGCAGTTTAACGACAATTTATATGAGACAAAAACAGATGGAAAATTTAAACGCAGTTCTCAGAATTTTAAATTGTCGTTAGGTTCAAGTTATGACTTTGGTGACAATTCTGTTGGTGTTCGATATGAATTCCGTAGGACTCCAAGTGATAAATACAATACTCGTAATTTAATAGAAACAAATATAACTTCGGTTTTGCAAGATCTTAGCTCTACAAGTGAAGTATTGCGTCAAAGTTCACGACATAGTTTGAATTCTTTTGCTGTGTTTAAATTTGGTAAGATGAAAAATTATGAAATTTCTTCAGATGTTGATTATGTCTATAACTTATCTTCCAATTCTTCTGAAGTAGAAGAAATAGAAAATTCATATAAAAATAACATAGCTACAGCAAATAAAGCAAAAAATAATATAGTTGCGGCAAAAGCTGATTTAAGTGCCCGTTGGAAATATATGAATTTAAATCTTGGCGGTCAATATTCTTTTACAAGAACTCAACAATCGTTTGTCGCAAATGTCACGGAAGCTAAAAAAATATTTGAAGATTCTTCTGATGAGGAAAGACAGCATTTGGCTGCAGGTTACATTGCTGCTAATTGGAAAATAGGCAAAAAGTGGAGCTCTAGAACAGAATTACGTGTGGAATATACTGATTTCACATACTTGGAGAATGGGAAAATAGTGCCGGAACAGACTAAAGGATTTACGGATTGGCTTCCTTATGTAAGTATCAATTACCAAGACGGAGTTTATGGATTTGGTTTATCTTATAATACTGCGGTTGTCCGTCCTAGTTATAGTATGTTAGCCAATTCATATACATATAGTTCTCATACATTATGGTTTATGGGAAACCCCTTGTTGAAATCTGAGTTGGATAGAAATTTGGAACTGAGTTTTAATTATCATCAAACAAGTTTAGCATTCACTTACGTACATTGTATGAGGGAATTAGCTTCTGCCTATTTCTATTTAGCGGATAAGCAGATGAATATCTATAAAGTAATAAACCTGCCAAGTTATAATTATTTGCAAATAACTCTAGGACAAAGATTCAATATTGGTAATTGGCATCCGTCCTTATATGGACTCTTAAAAGTACAAAACTTGAAATATGGTGAACCAAAGAATTCGTATGATACACCTCGCTTCCGTATTATTATGCGTAACCGCTTTGATTTGCCTTGGAAAATATATGGGTATTTTGATGGAATGTGGATAGGTAGAGGAAATTCTTCAACCGATTACACCAAGAATCGAGTTATGCTTGATATGGGATTGAATAAGAGTATTGGTAGTTGGGCATTTACTATATTTTGGAATGATTGTTTTAAGTTGTGGCGTCAAGCAAATTTGGTTGAAACCAATGGGGTATCATATTATCAAAATTTGAAGGGGGCATCTCACAATGTATTTGTTAGTGCTACTTATACTCTTAATAAAAAGAAGAACTATAAAGGAAAAGGTTCGGCACAAAGTGAGGTAAATCGTTTGTAGAACAATGGATATAACACATTTTATATGTTTTCGTCAATATGATTCCATGCAATGTGGCATAACTTGTTTGCAGATGGTATGTAAATATTTCGGCAGGGAATATTCTTTAGATTCTCTGTCGAAACTTTGCTTTGCCTCAACAGAAGGTGTGTCTTTGTTAGGAATCAATGAGGCTGCTAATATTCTTGGTTTGCATACAACATGTGCTAGGGGTGCAACTATGATGTTAGGTGAAGTCCCTTTGCCTTGTATCCTTCATTGGAACCAGAATCATTTTGTTGTCTTATATAAGATAAAGAAAGGAAAGAAGTTCTATGTTGCTGACCCTGGAAAGGGATTGGTGACTTACAATCTTGAAGAATTCAAAAAGCATTGGATAAGCACAAGCTCCAATGGAGAAGACAAGGGCATCGCTATGTTCTTGGAAACTACCCCTACTTTCTTTACTTATAAGGTGGAGGGCGAAGAGAACATCAAAGAAAAGAGGTCTTTCCGATTTCTCTTTGGATATGTGAAAAAATACCGCAAGTACTTTGGGCAAATCGTCTTGGGATTGGTCGTAGGAAGTGTTTTGCAGCTTGTCTTGCCTTTCCTTACTCAATCTATCGTGGATGTGGGTATCAAGAATCAAAACATCGACTTTGTTTGGCTTATCTTGTTGGGGCAGTTGATGCTAACAATTAGCCGAACTGCTATTGACTTTATCCGTAGATGGTTGTTGCTGCATATATCCTTGCGTATCAACATCTCATTGGTGAGCGACTTTTTCATCAAGCTTTTGAAACTGCCGATGTCTTTCTTTGATACGAAACTTATGGGCGACTTAATGCAGAGAATGAGCGACCATAGTCGTGTGAACAACTTCCTTACCCAGCAAACGCTCAACATCACTTTTGCCATGCTCACCTTCATCGTGTTCTCGGTGGTACTGTTCTTCTACAATAAGTTGGTGTTTGCCATCTTCTTGTTGGGAAGCATCCTCTATGGTGCATGGATGACCTTGTTCTTGAAGCGGAGGAAGGTGCTTGACTATGAGTTGTTCGAGCAGCAAGCCATCAACAATAACAAAACTTATGAGTTTATCACCTCTATGCAGGAAATCAAGTTGCAGGATTGTGAACAACGCAGAAGATGGGAATGGGAGGACACACAAGCTGACTTGTTCGGTGTGCAGATGAAGTCGCTCAAACTCCAACAGACGCAGGAGGCAGGAAGTATCTTCATTAACGAGGTAAAGAACATCATCATCACGGTGGTGGCTGCCACCGCTGTGATTCATGGGCAAATGACACTCGGTATGATGCTTGCCGTGCAATACATCATCGGACAGCTCAACTCGCCTGTGGAGCAACTGATGAACTTCTTCTATTCTCTGCAAGATGTGAAGATTAGCTTGGAGCGAATCAACGAGATTCACCAGATGGATGATGAGAATGGAAAGGAAGGCTTGCTAACTTCTATTGAAGATAAGAATGAGGGCATTGACATCAAGAACATCATGTTCAAGTACGACCCACATGCTTTGCGCAAAACCATAGACGATGTGAGCATTCGCGTTCCGCAAGGTAAGGTAACAGCCATCGTTGGTGCATCTGGCAGTGGAAAGACCACCCTCATCCGTTTGATGCTTGGTTATTATCCTGTCTTGGAGGGAAAAATCAACATTGGAAATACTGACATCAACAAACTCAACAAAAAGTGGTGGCGCAGACAATGTGGTGTTGTCATGCAGGATGGTGTTATCTTCTCGGAGAGTATCGCTAGAAATATTGCTGTTGATGATGGCGATATAGATAAGGAACGGTTGTTGAAAGCTGCCGAGATAGCTTGCATCAAGGATTACGTGATGGCTTTGCCTCTGAAGTTCAACACTAAGATTGGGCGTGATGGCGTGGGACTGAGCCAAGGACAGAAACAGCGTATCTTGATAGCAAGGGCGGTGTATAAGAATCCCGACTACATCTTCCTTGACGAGGCGACCAACTCGCTGGATGCCAACAATGAGAGAAGCATCGTGGAGAACTTGGATAAGTTCTACAAGGGCAAGACTGTTGTGATTGTGGCTCATCGCCTAAGCACGGTGAAGAATGCCGACCAAATCGTGGTCATCGACCATGGTAAGGTGGTAGAGGTAGGCAACCATGAGTCTTTGACCGCCAAGCGAGGGGCATACTATAATCTTGTGAAGAATCAGTTGGAATTGGGAAACTAAAATGCTTTTGATATGGAACAGAAAGAAAGAGAATCAGATAATATCGAGTTGAGAAGCGAGAAGGTGAGGAACGTGATAGGCAAGGTTCCTCCTCGCCTCGTAAGTTTGGGGACAGTTATCATTACGATCATAGTCCTCGCCCTCGCAATTGCTTTCTACAAGATACCTTATCCTATATCTATAGAGGCTAATGGTGAGGTCATCAATCAAGAAACAGTGCAAGTGTTTGTGTCATACAAGTATTTGTATCTTTTCGATGAGTCAAGGTCGGCTCATGTATCTTTCGAGGGCAACGACGATGCTTCTTATAACTGCAACATCATAAGCCATAACGGCAAACTCATACATAGGGAAGATGGCAATTATTTTATGGCTGTAGCCACAATGTGCACACAGAAGCAAAATGTCCCTGTGTTGCAAAAATACATGAAAGTTGATGTCAGAATCATCGTCAGCAACAAAACGTTATGGCAGCAGGTGTTCGGATAAGCTATATCCGAACACCGCCTACTATCTCCATAAAGGTTCATTTTCCCATCCTTGCGGAAATCCCATGGCATGCAAATCTACATTAGAGTATTTTGCAAAGAGTTTGAGTAGAGAACTTTTCAAGTCCATGCAAGGTTTAATAGTTTGTTCCAAATATAATAAGGTGCATAGCTGATGGTACAACTTGATAGGCTTCTGACTTGGAGTAATCCAATTGAGAGGAAGTCGGTTCGGTAATTGAGGTTTCAAGGCAAAACGCCTATTCCATATACGTGCATGATGAGCACAGCAATTACGAAGTACGGTAATGCACCTTATCCAACTTTCCAAATAAGTGTATTGAGGAAGTCCAAACTCTCTTGCCACTTGCTTCTTTAATCGATTGTCCTTAAACAGGCAAAACAACTTGGAAAGAGTACCAAATGAAACAACCTCCAAGGTCTTCCACACGGGTGGAAGAGCTGGATAATTATATTTCTCGGAATGTTCCTTGATGAAATCTTCATTTGAGCGAGACACTTCTTTCTTGATATTGTCAAGACAACCTTCATAAAACTCTGCATTCTTGAACAATGACGAATCCATAAACCAAAATGCCCCATGTTCCATTGAGAACACTTGAATCATCTTGGTTCGGAGAGAAATCTCAATATCTTGGATAGCCTTGAATATAAGTTGGCGTAGTTCTTTATCAAAGAGATAAAGGTTGATGGCTTGCTCGAATGTACTGCCGGATTTGTAAAGATGATGTTGTCGGTCTTGCTCCATGTATCGAAGATAACTAGCGATACGGAAATAGCTGATATTGCGAAGCTGTAATTTGGCTGTAGCAACATCCTCTATCATTAGTCCTCTGTTTTGGAGCAAGGCTAATTGTTCATCTATATTTATCGGTTGTTTGTCGTAGTTCATATACCCATATAAAAAGCGAAGTCCCACCGTGGTACGCATCGTTGAGAGGCGTGGTGGGATTTGTTGCTGCAAAAATACGCTTTTTTGTCGGAATCTCCAAATATTTTCTTAGAAAACTGCATTTCATGCATGGGATTTAACACAAAAAGTTCTAATTGCCATAAAATTCTCATCGTAATTCATTGGATATTTAGAAAACTATCGTATCTTTGTCCCCGAATTGAGGCGTTCTTTGCATATTGCAAAATACAGAAACGAGCAGAAGTCCGCTCGTTTCCATATTGTTACCTATACAATATAGGTAAACGCCCAACTTCTTGATTTTCAATCAAAGTCCAAATTAGAGCGAGTTAGTTTCGTTAACATTTAGTTTTGATGTACTAATATAGCATACCAAACATCCAAAGAGGGATAATGTTGCCATAACCATATTCTATGTCATCTTTCACAACGTAGCCATTATCTATGTTGTGTAATTGATTTTGTTTTTTTTCTTTCCTCCGACTTCAAATGTGTATTTGCCGTCAATGAGGAAATCTGAAATTGGTGACACCGTGACTGGCAAAAGACCATGAGTTTGATTGTAAAAGAGCGTCTCTCGTACTGTACCAATCTCTACATTTTGGCTGCCAAGAGTGTATATCAAGTTCGGGTTGTCAAGATATATTTTATCTACTTTGCCTAGTCCTTGGATGCCCCCAGTGGAAGTACGCAACTGACCAATTGTCCTCCTATCTAGCTCATATATCCTTCTGGCATTTCCACTAGTAAAATTGCACTGAATTTAGTGCAATTTATATGGACAACTGCACTGGACTCAGTGCAGTTTTTTAGATTTGTTCTCAAAAAGTATCATTTCTCGAAATGCTGATAATCCTTCATGCTCTTCCAGTCTCCACCCCAGCGAAATCCCTTTTGCTTGAAGAGGCGATAGCAGAGGTCGCCTCGCTTGATCATGTAGGGATGCTGCTGGCTGCGGTCTAGATAGGGCTTGCCGGTGGCGGGCTCTATCACCTCCTTTCCGTTCTTGAGGCGTTTGTGGTAAGGATTGTAGAGGGTATTGATGTCTATCGCCATGCCCTTGCCATGCTTGGAGACGGTGTGGGTATGGGAGACGAAGCGGAAATTGAAACTGCTGGAGTTGTTGGCTCTCATGGCTCGCTCGTCATTGGCATCCCAATAGTCGATAAGGCGCATGCGCTCTATGGGGTATTTCGCTAGATAAAGCTGGCGAAAGATGTCGAGCACATCGTTGGCAATGGCTTTGTTGACCACCATCTCGCCCACGATGCTCCTGCCATTGCGGTCGATATGGAGGCAGCGCAGATAGCGCAACTCACTGCGGGGCACGGTGCAATGAGCCTTGTATGTCTTGCCCTGCATCAGCTTGAAGATGCTATCGGGGATGGGGCTGACAGTGAAGAACTTCTTTTCCCCTATCTGCTTGATGGCAGACGCAGGCACGATGTCGCCAGGCTGATAAGTCTTGGCTAAGACTTGCGACTGCGGCTTTGTTTGTGCTTGAATGGTGAACACCATCATCATGGCTATTGCTGCCATGATGAGGTGTTTGATATAATGTTTCATCATCTCTCTTTTTATATAATAAATGATATCTCCTATATATAATAAGGTGTATTATTTTGCAATATGCTTGTTCACCGGTATGCAATGAGAATCCTTGATTTCGCCTATGACGATGATGCTGTGTAGACTTCCGATGCAGTCGATGGTACCCAGGGTGTTGAGCATGAAGTCTTGATAGTCCTTCATATCGTGGGCATACACCTTGATTTGGAAGTCATAGTCGCCAGTGGTGTTGTAACATTCTGTTATCTGGTCTATCTGCTGCACGGTGTCCATGAATTGCTGGATGAGGTCGTGGGTGTGCTGCTTCAGGCGGATATTGCAGAGCACGATGACGTTGTGACCTAACTTATGATGGTCCACCACGGCAGAATATCTTGTGATGTATCCCTCACGCTCCAATCTCTTTTGTCTTTCGAAGGTGGGCGTGGGGGATAAGTGTACTCGGGCGGCAAGTTCCTTTACTGTCAGGTTGGAGTTCTGCTGCAATAGGCGCAGTATTTTGATGTCTATCTCGTCGAGAGTTTCTTGTGTAGCCATTGTCTTTCCTTTCTTAAATGATTTAATTCTCTAGAATATTATTCTATGAAAATCGCTATTCTGCTGCAAAGATAGCATATTTTTCTGAATTACGAAGAAAATTTGGCGGATATTTTTCTTCTTTGTACCTTTGCACTCGCAAATCCGGATGCCGCAAGTCTTGGCAATGCGCTGAGCTTGCAAGTAATTTCATGTATAACGTAGAATTTTTAAAAAAGAGAAAGATTATGAGCAATTCAAATAACAAGCATATTGAGGCTGTGGGCAGCTACTTGCGCCCAGCCGAGTTGAAGGAAGCAAGAGTGAAATTCGCTGAAGGACAGATTTCTGCTACTGACTTGCGAGTTATCGAGGACCGATTGATTACGGATGTTGTCAAGAAGCAGAAGGAGCATGGCTTGCATTACATCACTGATGGTGAGTTCCGTCGCAGCTACTGGCACCTCGACTTCATGTGGGGATTCAATGGTGTGGAGCACATCGAGTTGGAGCATGGCTATCAGTTCCATGGCGAGGAAACTACCAAGGGCTCTTTGAAGTTGACGGGTAAGATTTCGGGTGAGAATCATCCTTTCATCAAGGACTTCCTCTTTGTGAAGCAGTTTGAGGAGGAGGGTGTTGAGGCTAAGCAGACAATTCCAGCTCCAGCTCAGTTCCTTTCTGAGTTGTTCCGTGGCAATAATACCAAGAATACTCGTGAGTTCTATCCTAATACAGAGGAACTGATAGAGAACATCGCCAAGGCTTATCAAACTTTCTTCCAGGAGATTTATGCTGCTGGTTGCCGCACGGTGCAGCTTGATGACTGTACTTGGGGTATGATTGTGGATGATGACTACTGGAAGTCAATGCTTGGCAATGGCTTTACCTTGGAGCGTGAAGCTTTGCAATATCTGAAGGTGAACAACCTCGCCATCGAGGGCAAGCCTGAGGGGCTCACCATCAATACCCATGTTTGCCGTGGCAATTATCATTCTTGCTATGCAGCCAAGGGGGCGTACGATCCAGTGGCTCCTTATCTCTTTGCTCGTGAGAATGTGGATACCTTCTATCTGGAGTTTGATGATGAACGTTCGGGCAGTTTCGAGCCTTTGAAGTATGTATCTGATAACAAAAAGGTAGTGCTCGGTTTGGTTACCACTAAGTCTCCAGTTTTGGAAGACAAGGCTACGGTTATCGCTCGCATCCATGAGGCAGCCAAGTATGTGCCATTGGAGCGTTTGAGCCTCAGTCCTCAGTGTGGTTTCGCCTCTTGCGAGATTGGCAACAAACTTACTGAGGAGCAGCAGTGGGCTAAGATAGATTTGATTAGAGAAATCTCTAAGGAGGTTTGGGGATAAGTAGGATTTTCAACTAGATTACTGGGAGGGCAGGTAATAAACCTGCCCTCCCAGTGCATTCCTGCTGATAGCTAACTGTGCAGGGCGAGTTTTTTCTTTTTTCTTCTTCTCAGAATGATGAAGCCGGAGAGTAATACCAGCGTTATCAAGAGACCTGATAGGAAGACAAATAGTTCGGAAAGCGGACCTAGAAATGGGCTGTAGCAACGTCCCACATGCAGTTCGAGGGCCACGTTCCAAAGACTGAGTTTTGTTTCTGCTAGCATCTCAGGCATAGCTGCTGGGATGTTGGCATTTTTTGTATCCACAACTTTTGAGTTAGCCAAGTATGCTCCCTTGGCATAGTCGAAGACGATAGGCTTATCTCCGAAGAAGGCTGAGCTGTAACCGCTGGTTAGGTCATTGGAAAGAGGCATCATCTGCTTGCTTGTTACAGGTTTCCCTGTCATGTAATCCGCAACTTTTTGCTGTTGTGGATTCCAATGATAGATGCCGCTGAATGAGCCGATAATCCATGTGTCGCTATCAGTCTTCTCTCTTTCAAATACCGTGATTCCCATCGGACTCATCTTGGGCGTAGATTTCTTGTCCAATAGAATCGGAGCCTTACTGAAGTGCTCATCCACCTCTAGAAATCCATCGGCAGTAGAGACAAGCCAACAACCTAGGGTGGCATCCCATCGGATAGCACGCAACTTGTCATGCCAAGCATTGCCATCCTTTATTTTCTGTTGGGTCTTGGTGATGGCGAGTGGTATCATCAATGGTGGGCGGAGGCACATGCCCGTTATCGAAAGCCAAAGGGTGAGGATGATGGTGGCGTAGCCTATCTTGTTGTGCCATTTCTGATGCCAAACCATTTGTTTGCCCAGTGTCTTCATCTTCTCCTTGGCTCCCAAGCGTTTCTGTCTGCGAATGTTGTAAGGCAAGATGAAAAGTACGATGCCCGTGATGCTGAGGATGATGAGAATGATGGCGATGGCATCTACCACCAGCCTGCCTGCCAAACCGAAGTATTCTCCACTGTGCAGCGTCCATACAGTCTTGAAGAGCGTAGTCTCAGGGATGTAGTCCTTGGGTTGGGCGATGATGTGGCGCTTGATGATGCGTTTGTTGTTCGAGCTAGACATAGCCATATTTTTGGCAGGTGCTATCTCGAAGATGGCAGAACGGCTCATGGCGATGATGCCCAGGCTATCTTTGTCAAGGGTGATGTCGGCTATTCGCTCTTCATTCCCAGGCAGGGCGAAGAGTACCCATTTCTTTCCATCCCACTGATAGATATCTCTCATAGCTGCGCACCAGATCTCTCCATTCTTAGTCTGGATGATGTTGCGAATGTTTCTGCCATCTACGCTCTCTGGCAGCCCGATGTTGAAGTCTTGCCAATGTTGCATCTGCTTGTCGGTGAGCCAAACTCCCGCATAGCCATACGCCAAGACGCTGTCGCCTCCGATGGGTATGGCTCCCTTGATGATGCCATTGTTGAAATTCTTGATATGATAGCCCGAAGGCAAGATACTGCGGCTCACCTCGTAATCTGCAAAGAGCGAACGATGATTGAGGATGATGCCTGAAACGCAGAATACCAACATGAATACGGACAGTACGAGTCCGAACCAACGATGGTATTTCTTCCAAGTAAAGATAATTCTTTTTTTCTTATTAAACATAAAACATGATTATTATAGTTACATTAAAACATGATTTTTTTCATGGTGATTATTAAGGTCTTTCTTTCCGTTTATTCCACTTGTTTCTTCTGCGGAATCATCAGCGATGCTCCTATGCTTATGATGAGCACGGCTACGATGAAGAGCAGCGATACGATGGCATCTATCTCCAGATATTCGTGGATGAGCATCTTGGCTCCGATGAATACTAAGAGTACGCAGACTCCCGTCTTCAGATAGCGGAACTTGTCGGCGATGGCTGCAAGCAGGAAGAACATGGCTCTCAAACCTAAGATGGCGAAGATGTTGGAGAAGAACACCACGTATGGGTCGAGCGATACCGAGAAGACGGCAGGAATGCTGTCGAAGGCAAAGATTAAGTCGCTAAATTCGATGACCAGTACCGTGACGAAGAGCGGGGTGAGCAACCACTTGCCATTCTTCTTCAGGAAGAAATGGTCGCCCTCAAACTGCGGATGCATTCTGCCTGTCTTCGAGAGAAATCTGACGAGCGGATGTTTCTCCACATTGATTTCCTCCTTCTTGTTGCGGTTCACATACATCTTGATGCCGCTATATACCAGCATCACACCGAATACGAGCAGTATCCAGTCGAAACGGCTGATGATGGCTGCGCCGAGGAAGATGAAGATGAAGCGGAGTACGATGGCACCCAGTATGCCCCAGTTGAGCACATGCTGGTATTCGTTTTTGCCTACGCCGAAGGAAGTAAAAATCATCATCATCACGAAGAGGTTATCCACGGAGAGCGTCTTTTCTATCAGGTAGCCCGATATGTAAGAGATGGTCATGTAGTGGCGGTATTGTTGCAGACTCGCCTCGAAGTCGTTGGGATTGAGCTTGAGGTGGGAGGCATAGCGAGAAGCCACAGCCTGGAGGTCCTGCATGTTGTCTATGCCATGCACCATATCTCCATGAAACCACAGGAAGATGGAGAAGAGCAGGGCAAGTCCTATCCATACTCCCGTCCACGTACCCGCTTCCTTGATGGAAACCACGTGTGCCTTGCGGTCGATAACCAACATGTCTAATACCAAGATGGCGGCTATGAAAATGATAAAGCCGACCAAGAAAATGATTTCATTCATTGCTTCTCTATATTCTTTAGTTACATAAATATTCTGTTGATCTTATCTATTTCTAGTGCAAAGGTACACTTTTTCGTACACTTTTTCGTCTCTACTCCCTACTTTTATACACATTTTATGTTTTTCTCACATTTTTCGCCATTAATGCTTGTCTCGCAATACCGAACCGGAAAAATGGATTTTTTTATTATCTTTGCAGCCGTTAAGCATATTAAGAACGTGTAAATAAAGGAAAGATATGGCAAAGAATATGGAAGCACCTTTTGTTTTTGGTGTTCGTGTGGAAGGCGATGCTTTCTACTCTATGCACTCTTCTGCATGTCCTTATCCACCATGGCGCATACGCAACTGTCTGACCATACATTCTCTGCCGTCTCCACCATATCGATGATGGTATAGATAGGCAGGATAATGCCCATAATGCCGATAGGGGCGTTCATGCCCGACATTAGGGAAAGGGTCAGGAAATAGCAACCCATTGGGACACCGGCATTGCCCACTGCTGACAGAACGGAGATGAAAAGCCAAAGTATCATGGTAGGTAATGACAACTGAATGCCTCCGTTCTGCATCAAGAATAGGGAGGTGACGAGGATGAATGCTGCACAGCCATTCATGTTGATGGTGGTGCAGATTGGCAATACAAATCGAGAAACCTTGTTGGATACGCCCATCCTCGTTTCCGCCGTGTTCATGGTGACAGGCAGGGTGGCTGCGGAACTCTTCGTGAAGAGGGCCATCAATACCGCTGGCATCATCTTGCTCAGGGTACGCACAGGATTGATGCCCCTTGCCAATAGGAACAGTGGCAAGACGATGAAGAACTGGATGACATTGCCACCCAAGATGATGGCAACATACTTGCCCAACGAATCCATCACGATTCCTGCGGAGAATTGTGCCGAAAGTTGGGCGGCGAAAGCCACGATACCTAAAGGCAATGCCCATATCAAACCTCTAATCAGCATGAAAAGCAAGTCTTGTAATCCCAACAGCCCCTTCACGACTACATCTTTCTTGTCGCTCTGTGGCATCTTAGCCAAGGCGATGCCCGCTGCGGCAGCCAAGAGCAAGATGGAGAGCACGTTACCCTCGGCAAATGGTTTGATGATATTATTAGGTATGACACCCAAGATATGGTCATAATAGGAAGTTTGCTCCAGGTTTTGAGGCAGTTCGGATGTGCCACTCTGCACCATGTCGGTAGGCAGATTGCCAGGAGCCACGATGTTGTAGAGCACCAGTCCTACGGCTGCTGCGGCTATCGTAGTGAGCAGGGTATAGACGATAGCATGGCGGAAAATCTTGCCCGTGTCAGCCTGGTTGCCCAATGAAGACAAGGTGGTTACTACCGCCAAGGCGATGGTAGGAACAGCTAAAAGTTGGAACAATCGGGTATAGACTGTTGCCACAAAATTCATCATCCCATTCAGCACCTCGATGCCCAATGTGCCCAAGATAGCACCTAGTATCAGTGCGCCAATCCACAGAGCTAACTGCTTGTTCTGCTTGCTCTTACCTTGTTTCTTATCTTGTATTTCCATTGTTTTTTCCATTACCTTTTCCATTGTCATACTATTCTTTTATTGATGATATTTTATTTGTGCCGACAAAGATACTTCTTTTCTCTGAGATAGGCAATCGCACAAATGTGGTATTTCTTATTATTAAAAGTTTTTCCAAAATAATTGCCGCTATTTCCGCTAAATGAATTAAGTTGCTGATTATTAATGCGATAATTGGCGATAATAAGCGTTTTTATTCTCGCTTATTACCTATTTTTACAGTGAACTGTCTATTTCCCTTCAATAACCATAATATTTCCTAAAAGAAAACTGAATGTCGGGATAAATTCGTAACTTTGCCCCCTAATATATAATAAGGAGAGAAATATGAAAAAGATTACGATGTTATTGCTCTTGGCGGTGATGATGGTGCAGAGCCTCGCTGCCTGCAAGTATAAAAGTAACGCATTATGTTGATAGGTACAATCATAATTCTAGTTCTCACCGCCGCTTTCTTTGTGGCGGGTAAGTTGCGCTCCGATTTGGTTGCGCTGTGTTCGTTGTTGGCTTTGCTCATCTTCCAGATTCTTACGCCAGAGGAGGCCCTGTCGGGATTCTCCAATTCGGTGGTCATCATGATGGTGGGGCTCTTCGTGGTGGGAGGTGCCATCGTGCAGACGGGACTTGCCAAGATGATTAGCCGCAAGGTGATGAAACTGGCGGGTACGAGCGAACTGCGACTCTTCTTGCTGGTGATGCTGGTTACCGCCGTGATAGGTGCCTTTGTGAGCAATACGGGCACCGTGGCGCTGATGCTGCCCATCGTGGTGAGCATGGCGGTGAATGCGGGCAGCAGCCCCAGAAGACTGCTCATGCCGCTCGCCTTTGCCAGCAGCATGGGTGGCATGATGACCTTGATAGGTACGCCGCCCAACCTGATTATCCAGGATACGTTGGTGCAGGCTGGCTATCCGGCGCTCTCCTTCTTCTCCTTCCTGCCTGTGGGCTTGGTGTGCCTGGCGGTGGGCGTACTGGTGTTGCTTCCGATGAGCCGTTGGTTCTTGTCGCCTAAGAAGAGGGTGGACGAGCAGCAGGGGCAGGGCAAGACCCTGAAGCAACTGGTGAAGGAGTATGGACTCACCAACAACCTCTTCCGCTTGAAGGCGGTGGCTGGTAGCAAGGCAATAGGCAAGAGCGTGGTGCAGCTGGACGTGAACCGACAGTATGGCATCAACATCCTGGAGATTCGCCGTGACAATGGTTCGCAGCATCGCTTCCTGCGCACGGTGAGCCAGCAGGTGGCTTCGGCAGAGGCTCAGCTGGAGGCTGATGATGTGCTCTATGTTTCGGGCGGCATCGACCAGGTGCAGCAGTTGGCTGCCGACTTCGACTTCCAGATGATGGACACTCGATTCTTGGAGACAGGAAAGAATAACAAGGAACAAAATCATCAACAGAATTCGGAGGTGAAGATTTCCAATCCATCTCTTGATTTCTATGACATCGGCATCGCCGAAATCCTCTTGATGCCTTCCGCATCCATCGTGGGCAAGAAGGTGATGGAGGCAGGGTTGCGATCCAAATACAATGTCAATGTCTTGGGCATCCGTCGCAAGAATGAATATCTCTTGCAAGACATCGGAAAGGAGAAACTGCACAGTGGCGACGTGATGCTGGTGCAGGGCGGCTGGAAGGACATCGCCCGACTGGAAAAGGAGGACACCGAATGGGTGGTGCTCGGTCAGCCACAGAAGCAGGCGGAGCAGGTAACCCTGGACTACAAGGCTCCGATGGCGGGCGCCATCATGCTGCTGATGGTGGTGCTGATGGTGTTCGACAGCATACCGGTGGCTCCTGTTACGGCGGTGATGATAGCCGGCGTGCTGATGGTGCTCACGGGTTGCTTCCGCAGTGTGGAGGCTGCCTACAAGACCATCAACTGGGAAACCATCGTGCTCTTTGCTGCCATGCTCCCGATGTCGCATGCGCTGGAGAAGACGGGCGCATCGGCTTGGCTCTCAGATGCCTTGGTGCAGACGATGGGTGGCAGCGGACCTATCCTGATGTTGGCGGGCGTGTACTTCACCACCTCGCTGATGACGATGTTTATCAGCAATACGGTTACGGCAGTACTGATGGCTCCGATAGCCCTGCACAGTGCCTTGCAGATAGGGGTAAGCCCAGTGCCTTATCTCTTTGCAGTAACGGTGGCTGCGAGCATGTGTTTTGCCTCGCCTTTCTCCACACCGCCTAATGCCCTGGTGATGCCAGCGGGCCAGTACACCTTCATGGATTATATCAAGGTGGGATTGCCCCTGCAGATTATCATGGGACTGGTGATGATAGGCGTGCTGCCGCTGCTTTTCCCATTTTAAAATTTGGTGGTTTGAGAAAAAAGGATTACTTTTGTGGTCGTTTTTCGAAAACCATCAAAATTAAAATAAAATAAACGCAATATGAAACAGACATTTGATTATTTGGAGCATGTGGCTTTTGCTGCTACGGTATATGACAAGGAGGGAGTGGTGCTCTACCAAAACGCCTTGTCGCTCAAGCGTGAGGGCAATGCCATCGGCAGAAACCTCTTCAATTGTCACAAGGAAAAGTCGAATGAGATAATCCGCCACATGTTGGAGACAGGCGAGGGCAATACCTATCAGATTATCCGCCATGGTCATCATCGCATGATACAGCAAACTCCTTGGTATGAGGAAGCAGGTGGCGAGGTGGCAGGACTTGTGGAAATCGTGCTCGACCTGCCTGATGATTATCCTACATTCGACAGAGACAAGAAATAATAGATAATTAAGAATTAATAATTTAGAATTAAGAATTCTGCTGATGGAATTCTTTCAGGAAATATTAGAAGAAACTATGGAATATATGTCACAAGAGGGCTACGATGAGCTCGTAGCCGAACTGGAACATTTGGAAAAGGTGGAATTGCCTGCCGTGCGTGATGCCATCGCCGAGGCTCGCGACAAGGGCGACTTGAGCGAGAACTTCGAGTATCATGCTGCCAAGCGAGAGCAGGGCCGCCTATTGGGCAGGATCAGTTTTAAGCGCAAGGTGCTGGAGAATGCGAGAGTCATCGACAAGTCTCGTCTCAAGAGCGACACCGTGGGTCTGTTGAGCCAGGTGGAGATTACCAATCTCGCCAACAACTTCAAGATGACTTACACCATCGTGAGTCCTCACGAGTCTAACATCCATGAGGGCAAAATCTCCATCAAGTCGCCTATCGCCCAGGCTCTTCTCAACAAGAAGGCAGGCGATACCGTAGAGGTAAGAGTGCCAGCCGGCAAGCTGAACCTGCGCATCGAGAGCGTGAAATTGTAAAGGAAAGTATGAAAAGGGTAGGCTCCCATCATGGCTTTTTGATTGAGAATACGTAAAGAATGCTGCCTTTATAGGTTAAAATAGTCAAATGTTTGATAGAAAACAAGCAAAAAGTTGGTTTACTACCAAAATATTTACTATTTTTGTAATAAAAAGAAGTATAAGAAAATAGTAAGAAGAAAATATGATTTCATTTGAAAGTGATTATAACAACGGTATGTTGCCTGAGATTTTAGAGAATCTCAGCAAGACGAATGATGACAAGACATCGGGATATGGATTCGACCCATACAGCGAATCTGCCAAGAAAAAGATACGCAAGGCGATTGGTAATGAAGAGGCTGATGTGTTTTTCCTGATTGGTGGCACACAGACCAACACCACAGTCATCGACTCCCTCCTCTTGGGATGCGAAGGAGTTATTTGTGTGGAGACTGGGCATATTGAGGTGCATGAATCGGGAGCGGTGGAAGCCTTCGGACACAAAGTGCTGACCATCCCTTCTACTGACAGCAAGTTGAAGGCAGCAGACTTGGCTGATTACATGGAAACCTTCTTGGGCGACGAGACCCATCCTCACATGGTTCAGCCAGGCATGGTCTATATCTCCTTGCCTACTGAACTGGGCATGGTATATTCGAAAGAAGAACTTGCCGAGCTCTACTCTACTTGCCAGAAATATCAGTTGCGCCTCTTTATAGATGGTGCCCGACTGGGATATGGCTTGATGTCGGAGGCTTGCGAGTACGATCTCCCATACGTGGCAGAGCATTGCGATGTATTCTATATCGGTGGAACCAAGGTGGGTGCAATGTTTGGTGAAGCCGTCGTGTTCTCTGGGATGAAAGCCCCGAAGTATTTCTTTACCAATGTGAAGCGACATGGAGCCTTGCTGGCAAAGGGAAGAATGCTTGGCATTCAGTTTGACGCCCTCTTTACGGATGGCTTATATTTCAAGATTTCCAAGCATGCCATTGATATGGCTGCTGCTATTCGCAAGATATTTGCCAAGCACAACATACCATTGGCTTACGATTCGCCAACAAACCAACAGTTTGTCATCCTTTCGCCTGCTCTTTATCAGGCTCTCTCCAAGCTTGTTGCTTTCGAGATTTGGGAGAAGAAGAATGAGCAAGAGATAGTATGTCGATTCGTGACAAGTTGGGCTACTAAGGAGGAGGAACTGGAGGAATTGGACAAGGCCTTAGAGAAAATATGATGTCATTCGGTTGTTTTTCGTAAGTTGTTTGGTTATTCTGCAAAGTCAAAATTATCTTTTCCAGCCCCTATCTCGAAGTGATATTTGGCGATGCCAAGGTCCATTTCTGTATAGCCAAACATCGAGTATTTGCGTTTGGCTGCTACCTTCGGTTTCTCGCCTTGCGCAGTTGCTTGGTATTCGAAGTAGAACTTCTGCTGGTTCATGGCTGTTGGGGCGAGGAGAGCTGCCTCTACGCCATGGCGAAACCAGTCGGGAGTATTGGCTGAAACATTGCTTACTTGTTCTGCGCCCTTAATCTTATGGCTCCCACCTTGCGTCACACCATAACCAATGGCAATCACGCAATAGAGCTTTTCATCGTCTGCAACGGTAACAGCATCCGTCACCTTGCGATAGGTCATACCTACCCAACAGGTGTTGAGTCCCAAAGTCTGTGCCAGTAGCACAATTTTTTCTCCATAATAGCCAGCCAGTTCCTCAGTGCCCTTAGCCTTCTTTCCTACAACAGCCACGTAATTCTCTACTCCATGAAATTTGCCATAAGAGAGAATGCCCTTGAAGGCACGTGGCTCATTGAGCACGAGCTGCATGTGAAGTCCCGACTCTTGGTTAGCCTCGTCTATTTGGGCAGCCAACATTTGCACTGCTTGCCCATCTATTGGCTTATGCTGATATTTGCGCACACTATGGCGTGCCTTGATTGCTTCTAATAATGTCATACTTCTTCTTCTTAATCTTGTATTGTTTTATTTAATAATGTCCTTTTTCATTTTGTATAGTAACAAGAATGATGTGGCAAAGATACGAATTTAATTTGAGAAACTCTCTTGTTTTATCTTTTTTAGTTTACGGCAAATCTGAAAGTTGCCTATTGGCTCTATCCTTTCATCTCCAAGACCTTCTTCCGCAAGCGTTATCTCAAGAATACCTTCATCTCTCCTTATCTCTCGGAAGAGGGAAAAGGCTTGGCTTGCAACATCACGTTTTAGTATCTTGCAGAAATATAATGAGTTATGCAATGGTAGTTCTTTCTAATTCAAAGATATGTTACTTTTTGTGTAAAATAGTGATTGTCTTTGTGTAAAATAGTGATGAAATTTGCGTTCAAAGGTTTGGAATGTCTGTTCAAAGGCTTTGGATGTACATCCGAAAGCTTTGAATGTGCATCCAAAGCTTTTGAATGGAGAATCACAAAAGGTTCATGAATAATGATTTTTAATCTCTCAAGAAAATTACCTTATATCTGTGCTAAGAATCATCCCATCAGTAAAAGTAATATAGCAAAGCGTAATTTATATAAGCGTTATGTGGAAAAATGGAAGTAATGATGTCATTTTCATTTTCTTTTATACCTTATTATATATATAATCTATCTTAGC
The DNA here is from genome assembly GCA_900548535.1 of Candidatus Segatella intestinihominis. GTDB lineage: Bacteria > Bacteroidota > Bacteroidia > Bacteroidales > Bacteroidaceae > Prevotella > Prevotella intestinihominis. Next base: position 22,847 of record URLG01000020.1, read on the forward strand.
TCCTTGCTTTCCCTCGGAAACTATTTCTGACCAGTGCTGATTCGCAATTCTGGCAGAGGGCTTCGGTGGCAGTATGATGCTGGAATCCCTCTATCATGGCTTGCGCTCTTGGTGAGGAGAGAATCTCTTCGAGTGATTGATGGAAGAGATTGCCGAGGACGACATCACCGTTGTGGTCGAGGCAACAGGGGACCAGGCTTCCATCGGACAGAACTCCTATCTGCTTGAGCAATGCCTTGCAGAATACTTCTCGCTTGGCAGATGATGCATTTGCTGAAGGCCATTCGAACTTTCTGTCAAACTCTAAATAGAGATTGTCGCAGAGGCGGAATCCATCAGGGCGTTCCTTCCAAGGGCGTGGTACGTATTCAGCGATGTAATCCATCACCAGCTCATTCTCCTTGTCCATTCCTCCTTGGTTCCATAGTCTCAATACGACGCAAGTTCCCTTGGCTGCGGCTTGTGTGGCAAAATTCATCACCTCTTCCATATAGCTGGACAGCTCCCCTCTGGCATTGCTCTCGTGAGAATGGAGGGAGAGCTGTACCTTATGTGGCAGTGTATCGAGGAGATTCATGGCTCGATGCAACAATGTGCCATTGGAGGTGAGTACGGTCTTAAATCCCTTCTCCCTTGCCATGGTGATAAACTGGGGCAGGAGAGGGTGGAGCAGTGGCTCGCCCATCAAATGGAAATAGAGGAAGCATACCTTGCCCCGAACCTTGTCCGTGAGCAGGTCGAATTCCTCAGCCGACAGCTGTCTCCTTTTCCTTTGATGCTTGGGGCAGAAGTGGCAGTCGAGGTTGCACGTATTCGTGATTTCTATGTAACAGCGATCTATCATTTTCTCTTCAATGTTGCTAATCAACATGCAAAATTACGAATAATATTTATTTTACTGAGAATTTCTCAGTTTTCACATCCTTACTGTTGGCTCCCACCATGATTTGGAAGTAGCCAGGCTCCAAGATGTGCTTTAGTTCGGCATTGTAGAACTTGAGCATTTCTGGAGTAATTTCGAAGCTAACCTCTTGACTCTCACCTGCTGCCAAGTGGATGCGCTGGAATCCCTTCAGCTCCTTGATTGGGCGGGAGATGGACGCTACCATGTCGCGGATGTAGAGCTGTACCACTTCATCGGCATCTCTGGAGCCTGTGTTCTTGACAGTGATGGTGGCGGTTATCTTCTTATCGCCTTGCCATGCATCAGCTTCCTCATTGTTGATAGATGCAGAAGAGGCGCTCAGGTGCAAGTCGCCGTAAGCGAAGGTGGTATAGCTCAGACCATAACCGAATGGATAGAGTGGACCATTGCTCACGTCCAAGCAGTTGCTAGCATACTTGGCAAACTGAGGGTTGTCATCTGGTACAGGACGTCCGGTATTCTGATGGTTATAGTAGAGAGGCTCCTGACCTGTGGTCTTAGGCATGGAGGTGGTGAGCTTGCCCGTAGGCACCTTGTCGCCAAAGAGCACGTCGCAGATGGCATCTCCCGTCTCTGAGCCGCCAAACCATACGTTGAGGATGGCTCCTACGTGCTGTTTCTCCCAGGTCAATACGGTAGGACGACCAGCAAAGTTGAGCAGTACTACAGGCTTGCCCAACTTCACGAGTTCGGCTAGGAGTTCGTGCTGCACATCAGGCATCTCCAGATTGGTACGAGTACCGCATTCACCGCTCATGTCGGCAGTTTCGCCCATGGCGCATACGATGACGTCTGCATCCTTGGCTACGCTCAATGCCTCCTGCTTCAGTTGTGCGTCATCGCCACGCTGGATGGTCTTTCCAAATTCGCCAGCCTTCTGTAGCTCGGCATCTCTCCATACGTTGCTGCCTTGAGCATAGAGCAGTTGAGCCTTGCCCTTCAGGGCTTGCTGCATCGCCTCCTTGAGGGTGATGTACTTTTCTGGTGCCTGCGCCACGCTCCAGGTGCCGGCTATGTTGTTGCGGGTATCGGCAAGCGGACCTATCAGTGCCACCTTTCCTTCCTTCTTCAGTGGCAGGATATTTGCCTCGTTCTTCAGCAATACGAAGGTCTCGGCAGCCACGTCTCTAGCAGCTTTGCGATTTTCGGCGGTATATATTTCCTTCTTGCTGCGCTTGGTGTCGCAGTAGCGGTAAGGGTCGGTGAAGAGTCCCAGCTTGTATTTGGCTTCCAGTACTCGGCGGCAAGCTTGGTTCACTTCCTCCTCGCTCACCTTGCCCTCCTTTACGCTCTGTGCCAGATAGCGCACGTAGGCGCTGGAGCACATGTCCATATCGGTGCCAGCGTGCAGGGCTTGTTCGCCAGCCTGCTTCAGGTCTAGGGCTGTGCCGTGGCTCAATATCTCTGCTATGCTGGCGTAATCGGTTACCAAGAGTCCCTGAAATCCCCATCGATTTCTCAATACATCGGTCATCATCCATCGGTTGGCGGTGGCTGGCACGTAGTCGATGAGATTGAAAGATGACATCACGCTGCCTACGCCTGCCTTCACCACAGCTTCATATGGAGGCAGATACTGATTGAACATGCGCACGCGACTCATGTCGGTGGTGTTATATTCCTTGCCGCTCTCCACGGCTCCATATAGTGCGAAGTGCTTGAGGCAAGCCATCATCTTGTTGCTCTCGGCGATGTATCCAGTGCCCTCTGCCCACATCTTGGAGGCGGTTTCGCCCTGGTATCCCTGGGCCATGGCTGCTCCCAGGATGCCACTCAGATATGGATCCTCGCCATTGCCTTCGGAGATGCGTCCCCAACGGGCATCGAGAGCCACGTCTACCATAGGTGAGAAAGTCCAGTTGATACCATCGGCAGTAGCTTCCTTGGCAGATACGGCGCCCACCTGCTTCATGGCCTCGGTGTCCCAAGAGCAGGAGAGGGCGAGAGGGATAGGGAACATGGTCTCATAACCATGAATCACGTCCATACCCACGAGCAGTGGTATGCCCAGTCGGCTCTTCTTGATGGCGATGTCTTGCAATGCCTTGATCTTGTCGATGCCCTTGATGTTGAACACACCACCCATATTGCCTGCTGCTATGTCGCCGCCCACTTGGGTGTTGAGTGCTCCGCCGGTAGTAATGTCGCCAGCCACCATCAGGTTCAGCTGTCCTATCTTCTCCAGCAGGGTCATCTTCGCCATCAGTTCGTCCACGAATTCCTTCATTGGCTTGATTTTCGTAGCCATAGCCGGACTTATCGTCAGCATAGCTACCACGAGTGTTGTTAAGATTGTCTTTTTCTTCATACGTTATTATATATGTTATTGTTTATTCCTAATTCTTTGCAAAGATACTAATATTTTCGATAAGTTGGTGATGTGAAGTGTTAAAATGTGGAGAAAAGTGGAGGGGAGAAAAGATGATGCTTCTGCTAGCTAGATATTTAAGGAAAAATGCATCTCTAGAAAAAGTGGACTCAAGATGAAAGATTTTCTTGATTTCTATCTACGGAAGTTTGGCGATTTCGATATTATTTATTACTTTTGCATCCGATAAACAATTAAGAACATTTGAAAACCAAGATAATATTCTATGATTAAAGCAATGAAAATGATATGCCTCATGTGCATGCTGCTCTTGGCACCTGCACTGCTGGCTAGCGAAAATGCCCTCAGGGCAGGCGAAAACAAGGAGACCGAGGCTCTCTACGATAGTCTGGACAATGCCATTGCCCAGACTGCTCAGTATGTGAAGCTGAGAGAGGCACGCATAGCCCAGCTGGAGGGTAAGCTGAAGAAAGCTCGCTCCCCTAAGGCTCAGTATGACCTGGCCTATGCGCTCTTCATGGAATATCGCTCCTACAAGAACGACCTAGCCATGAAGTATATCAATCGATGCATCGACATAGCCCATAAGAGTGGCAATCCACAACAGGAGGGCAATGCCAAGGCTCTGCTCGCCTTTCAGGAATCCACCACGGGCGATTATGCCGAATCTTACAACGTACTCAAGACCATCGACCCTCAGCAGCTGGACTCCGCCGGACTGCGCAATTACTACTGGGCTTATCAGCATCTTTATGGCGAGATGACCTATTATGCCAACGTAGATTTCCTTAGAAAGTATTATCGTGAGAAATATGAGGGCTATATCCAGATGGCAGAAAGCCTGCTACAGCCCACAGACGACCGCTATCTGCAACTCCAGGAAACTAGACTGCGTGACAGTGGCAAGATGAAGGAAGCTCTGAAAATTAACGATAAGCGATTGGCACTCGCTGTACCAGGGTCTCACGAGTATGCCATCGTTACTTTTTATCGTGCCATTATCTATAAGGTGAACAATCGGACAGAAGATGCCTGTCATTATCTTCTCCTTTCAGCTATCTGCGATGTGAAGTTGGCTGTGATGGACCAAGGTTCGCTCTGGGAACTAGCCAATCTGCTGGGTGTGGCTGCTAATGCTAGTGAGCAGCAGTTGGCTCGCTCTTACGACTACATCAAGTTTGCCTGGCAGTCTGCCACCATCTTCAATACGCCTATCCGCAGCCGTCAGATTATGCCTGTGCTCACCACTATAGAGGAGAGTTATCAGAAGCAGCTTGCCACCATCAATCGCAATCTGAAGATAGCCATCTGTTGGACCGTCTTGCTGGTGCTCTTGGTACTGGGCTTGCTCTTCTATGTGAACAAGCAGCGCCAGCGCATAGCAGCTGCCCACCATAAGCAGAAACTCACCAACCGAGAACTTCAGAATGCCAACGAGAGACTAGAGAAGGCTGTGCAGCAACTCAATGCCGCCAATGAGCAGCTCAATGCTGCCAACGAGAGCTTGAACCAGGTGAACGAGGATCTGAACGAGAGCAATAAGATGAAGGAGGTGTATATAGGCAGATTCCTGCGTCTCTGCGCCGTATACGTGGATAAGATAGAGACCATGCGCAAGCGAGTCATCAAACTGGTGAAGGCACGTGAGCTCACCAAGTTGCTCACCATGATGCAGACCGACCATGAGTATGTGGGCGAGCTATACGACCATTTCGACTCAGCCTTCCTCAAGCTCTTCCCTAACTTTGTGGAGGAATTCAATGCTCTCTTGAAGCCAGAGGAGCGCATCGTGCTAGAGGATGACCGCAAGCTCTCTACCACCATTCGCATCTTCGCCCTCATCCGTCTGGGCATAGAGGATAGCTCCAAGATAGCCGAGTTCTTGCACTATTCAGTGAATACCATCTATAATTATAGAGCCAAGGTAAAGAATGGTGTCCTCTGCGATAGGGAGGAATTTGAGAATAAAGTGAAGATGATAGGAATGAAGTAATTAAGAATTAAGAATTAGGAATTAAGAATTCTGTTCGGAATATAAATGAAAATTCCGTGTAATCCGTTCCTCTAAAAAAATATTAGGCACAGATTACACGGAGTTTTTTTATTTCAGTTCAAATGCTTTCTTGAGCTTCAGGTTATCTGCGGCATTACCTACGAGCGCCTCAAATTGTCCTGCCTCTGCCTTCCAAGATGCAGTGGCTTCGTCATAGTAGCTCAGGGCATCCTTCTGGATGGTGATGTTCACATCCTTGCTCTCGCCAGGCTGCAAGTATACCTTTTGGAATCCCTTCAGCTCCTTGTAAGGACGGTCAATGGATGACTTCACGACGTGGATGTAGAGCTGTACTACCTCGGCACCAGCTCGCTTGCCTACATTCTTCACATTGACGGTGAAGGTGATGCTGCCATCTGCATTCATCTGAGCCTTGTCGCTGCGCAGATTGCTCAGTTGGAACTGAGTGTAGCTCAGTCCATGACCAAAGCTGAAGGAAGGCTTCTGTTGCTGCTTGTCGGTCCAGCGATAGCCCACGTAGATACCCTCTTTGTATTCCTCGTCGATGATGTTGCCCTCGGTCTTGTAGCCACCTTCCTTGCGCCATGTGCCAGGATAAGTGTCTAGGGCATGGGCACCCACCTGCTTCAGTGATTTATACCAGGTGAAAGGCATCTTGCCGCTAGGATTGGCATCTCCACTGAGGATGCTTGCCAATGCCTCGCCACTCTCCGAGCCGATAAACCAGCCCTGAACGATGGCAGGAACCTGCGCCTTCCAAGGCATAGCCACGGCATTGCCCGAGATATTGACGTAGATGAAATTCTTGTTAGCTATTGCCAAAGCCTCAATGAGCTTGTTTTGGGCGTAAGGCAATTCATACTGTTTGCGGTCGTGACCCTCGCAGTCCTGGTAGTCGCTCTTGTTCAGTCCGCCAAACATCACTACATAGTCGGCATCCTTGGCTTTCTTCACAGCCTCGGCTATTAGCTCTTCCTCTGGGCGCTCATCCTTCAGGTTCTGTCCGGTGGTCACACCATTGTAGTCGCCTGTTACATCTCCCACATATCCACGGGCATAGTCCACGCTGATGCCCTCCTTGCTGAGTCGAGCCTTTAAGCCATCGAGTGGAGAAATCTCCTTCTGCACCTTGAGCGAAGAACTACCGCCGCCCACGGTCATCATCTTGATGGCATTCTCGCCCACCACGAGCACCTTCTTAGCCTTCTTCATGTCGATAGGTAGTACGTTCTTCTTGTTTTGCAAGAGTACGATGCCCTCTTCGGCTATCTGCTTGGCTGTGGCATAATGCTGGTCGGAGCAGAGGAATCCGTGAGGCTTGTTAGGATTCATCGTGGTACGATAGAAGAGGCGCAATACGCGGCGCACTTTCTCATCCAGCTCCTTGGTAGAATATTTGCCCTCTTGTATACCTTTTATATAAGGTGTGGCGAGATAGTAATTGTCGTAGGCATTGCTGGCTCCCCAAGAGAGTCCGTTGGTCCAGGAACCAAACTCCATGTCCAGCCCATTCTTAACGGCTTGGTCAGTATCGTGGGCTCCACCCCAGTCGCTCACCACTACGCCGTCAAACTTCCAGTCGCCCTTCAGTATCTTATTGAGAGTCCACTGGTTGTGGCAGTTGTGCTCGTCCTTGTACAGGTTGTAAGCGCCCATGATGGCCCATGTCTTGCCCTTCTCTACGGCGGCCTTGAAGGCTGGCAGATAAATCTCGTGCAGGGCGCGGTCGGTCACCTTCACATTTACCAAGTGGCGATATTCCTCATCGTTGTTCAGGCAGTAATGCTTGACGCAGGCTGATACGCCCTTGCTCTGTAGTCCCTGTATATAAGGTACCACCATGATGCTGGCAAGATAAGGATCTTCGCCCATGTACTCGAAGTTGCGGCCATTGAGCGGAGTACGATAGATATTCACGCCCGGACCCAGTATCATGTCCTTGCCACGATACAGAGCTTCCTCGCCAAGCGCCTCACCATAGATGCGGCTCATTTGTGGATTCCAAGATGCGGCTAGGCAGGTGAGGGCAGGGAAGGCTACGCAGGAGTCATTGGTCTGTCCTGCCTGTTCCCACTCATCCCAGAGTACGTCGGGACGTACACCGTGAGGTCCATCGTCGGTCCAGAAGTCAGGGAATCCCAAGCGAGGAACTCCCGCTGATGAGAACTTGCTCTGGGCATGGATGATGCGAATCTTCTCCTGCAAGGTCATGCGGGCGATAGCATCATCGATGCGTTGCTCCATGGGCTTGCTCTGATCGAGATAGAGAGGCAATTGCTGCTGTGATTGCTGTGCCATTGTGGTGGTCATTGCTGATGCACAAAGCACACACGTCATAATAAAATGTTTCATACTCTATGTTAGTTGATTGTTAAATTTGTGTTAGGAAATTCCATTTTGACATTTTCTCTTGCAAAAGTAATAAATAATAGGTGATGAAACAACCCTATGTGCGGCGAAAGTGGATGAGTGTAAAAGTGGTATATGATGCAAGTGCTTGAAGAATAGGCTTATAAGTAATTTGAAGAAAGATTGAAAAGTGGATGAAAATGAATCTTGAAAAAGTGTCAGATTCCCAATTATCCTAAGGAAACGATGGAATGAAACTCTTTATGGATATCTTTATCCCGTCCACTTTCATGTCCAATATGTAAAGACGTAAAATGCTGATAATCAATAGTAATATTCCTTTTGTGGGCAAAAAATATCCACTTATCTCTTGAAAAGTCTTGTAAATATCGAAAAAACATATTATATTTGCAACCGAAAACAAAGCTTAACGCATTTTAAAGATGCACTGCTACACAGGCTTTATACTTTATTATATATAATGAGGCGGGCCGAAAGTGAATAAACAACAAAAAATGGAAAGAATAAACAATAGAATAAATAATTTCTAAACTAACAACCGAAGATATGAAAACAAAAAGTATCTTGCTGGCGTCTGCATTATTAATGTCAGCGTCAGCGTTCGCGCAAAAGAACACCTTCAAGGGTGTTGTGTTGGACGATCAGGGAGAACCTGTGATCGGAGCAACTATTCAGGTGAAGGGTCAGAAGGGCGCTGGTGCCATCACTGACCTGGACGGTAACTTCACCATCGATACCGATGCTAAGTCTACCCTCGTCATCACCTATATCGGTTTTAAGGAAACCGAGGTAAAGCCTTCTGCCAACATGCGCATTACCCTGAAACAAGACGACAAGACCCTCGACGAGGTGGTTGTAGTGGGTTATGGTGTTCAGAAGAAGAGCGTCGTAACAGCAGCCATCGCCAAGGTTGGCTCTGAGGATTTGGCAGGCAAAAGCCCTGTGCGTGTAGACAACGCCCTGAAGGGTTTGGCAGCCGGTGTCAATGTTACCTCATCATCTGGTCAGCCAGGTGCATCACCTAAGGTGCGCATCCGTGGTACTGGTACCATCAACAATAGCGACCCTCTCTACATCGTGGATGGTATGCCTATTGAGGGTGGTTTGGACTATTTGAATCCAAGCGATATCGAGAGCATCGAGGTGTTGAAGGATGCTGCTTCGGGTGCTATCTATGGTGCCCGTGCTGCCAACGGTGTAATTCTCGTAACCACCAAGAAGGGTAAGATTGGAAAAGCACAGATCAACTATAACTTCTCATACGGTTGGCAGAGCGCATGGAAGAAGCGTGATGTAACCAGCGCTACTGACTATGCCATCCTTCAGAATGAGCGTGCAGTGAATGGTGGTCAGGCTCCTATCTATGCTGATCCGTACAAACTGACCGACTCCAATGGTAATGCCATCAATGGTTTTGGTACTGATTGGCAAGACTTGGTATTCAATGATAATGCCCCTGTTCAGAACCATGAGGTAAGCATCAGTGGTGCATCCGAAAAAATCAACTACTATCTCTCTATGGGCTATTACAAGCAGGAAGGTATCGTAGGTGGTAACTACGGACAGAGCAACTATGAGCGTCTCTCACTCCGCAGCAATAATATATATAATGTGTTGGATGCCAGCAAAGAGCGCAACTTCCTCAACAAGCTGGATGTTACTGTCAACATGGCTTATACCCGTGTAAAGAGCACTGGCATCGATGCTAATAGTATCTATGGCTCAGTATTGGGTAGTGCCCTCTATCTTGCTCCAACATTGGCTCCTACGGTAACCGATAGCAATGTGGCGAAGAAGTATTATGATGCCTACGAGGATCCTAATACATACGATGCTAATGGTAAAGTGAACGGTACTCGTGATGCTTACGAGCTTCTCCGTGATGCCAATGGCAACTATTATACTATCCCAGGTATGGGTGGTACCTATCAGGAGATGAACAACCCATTGGCGATGATGGCTCGCCCTGCGGCAAAGAACTGGTCACATAAATTCGTGCCAAAGTTCTCCATCGACCTCCAGCTTTGGGACAACTTAAAGTATCACTTTACCTATAGTGCCGACCTCAGTTTCTGGGGCACTGACAGCTATACTGCATCCAAGTATTACCTCTCTGGTAACAACAAGGCTGAGCATACCCAGGCTTACAAGAGTTCTGACAAGGGTATCAACTGGCAGGTGGAGAATACTTTGACATACGATAAGACTATTGGCAAGCATAGTTTTGCTGTTGTCTTGGGTCAGAGTGCAATGAAGAATAAGAGTGATTATCTGAATGGCAGCCGTTGGAATCTTGTGAATGTAAACAAGCCTTCTATCGACTATGCTACCGGCAACTACGAGCAGACCATCGTGAAGGATGCTGACGGAAAGATCATCTCTGTAGGTTCGCCTCAGATTCAGCATAGCGTATCGGGCGGTAACAACGTGGTACATGCCATTTCTTCTCTCTTCGGTCGATTGAGCTATAACTATGATGAGAAGTATATGCTTCAGGCTACTATCCGTCGAGATGGTTCTAGCCGCTTCGGACCAACTCATAAGTATGGTACCTTCCCATCTGCCTCTATCGGATGGAACATTATGAACGAGAAATTCATGGAGAGCACTCGCGACTGGTTGAGCAACTTGAAGTTCCGTGCTAGCTGGGGTAAGAATGGTAATGATAACATCGGTGACTTCCGCTATACCGTATTGACCGCTATGGGCAGCAACGTGCTCTTCGGAAAGAACGCAGTCAAATTTAATGGTTCTAAGGCGAATGCCACAGCCAATGAAGACTTGAAGTGGGAGGAGAGTGAGCAGACTGATATCGGTTTCGACTTCGGTTTCTTCGGCAGTGCGCTGACATTCTCAGCTGACTATTATGTAAAGAAGACCAACGGTATGTTGATTACTATGCCTATCCCAAGCTACGTAGGTGAGACCAAGCCAATCGGTAACGTGGGTGATATGAAGAACTCTGGTCTTGAGTTTGAGCTCGGCTATAAGTGGCACATCTCTGATGCTCGCTTTAATGCCAAGGCTAATGTTACCTATCTGCACAATGAGTTGACCAACCTCGGTAATGATACCGGTTACATCGACCTCGATAGCTTCCAGGGTATCTCTGGTGGTGGCACTCGTGGATCTAACGGTCAGCCTTTCCCATACTTCTATGGTTATAAGACAGCTGGTGTGTTCCAGAATATGTCAGAGGTTCAGGCTTATGTAAATAAGGATGGTAACATGATTATGCCAGATGCCAAACCAGGTGATGTACGTTTCGTTGATGTCAATGGTGATGGTAAAATCGATCCAGATGACCGCACCAACATCGGAAATGGTACACCAAAGTGGACCTTCGGTTTCAACCTCAATGCAGAATGGAAGGGCTTCGACTTCAACCTCTTCTTGCAGGGTGTAACGGGCAATAAGGTATTTGATGCAACCTATCGTACAGATGTGTACTCTGGCAACTTCCCTACTTGGATGCTTGGCAGATGGACTGGTGAGGGTACATCTAATAAGTATCCTATCCTGAAGAATGGCGATGCTACCAACTGGCAGGTTTCAGACCTCTATCTTTGCGATGGCTCTTACTTGAGATTGAAGAACATCTCTTTGGGTTACACCTTGCCAAAGCAGTTGACCCAGAAGCTCTCTATCAGCCGCTTGCGTTTCTACGTGATGGCAGAAAACCTCATCACATGGACCAAGTACTGGGGCTTCGACCCAGAGATTTCATCAGGTGGTACCTCTCTCGGTGTAGACTATGGCGTATATCCACAGGCTCGCACCTATACCATCGGTTTCAATCTTTCATTCTAACATCAATAACCTCTTAAAACATTGACAATTATGAAAACAAAGAGATATATAGCTTTTGGTATGTTGGCAGCCAGCATCACATTGGCAACCACATCCTGCAGCGATAGCTTCTTAGAGGTGGAGAACCCATCAGGTGAAAACCTCGAAGAATATTACACCACAGATGCCCACATCAATGAGGCTCTGAATGCGGCTTATGATCCTATCCACTGGCCAGACTGGGGATTGGGACAGTATAATGCCCTCAATATTGATGCCGAGATAATGGGCGATAACTTCTGGGTAGGCGGTTCTAACAAAACCGATATGCAGAACTGGCACATGCTTGCCAACTATGAGGCAAATGCCAGCAATACCCTTAGCTCACTTTGGACAGTGGACTACTCAGGCATTAAGCGTTGTAATGACCTCTTGAAGTATTTGGGCTGGGCAGAGGCTAATCTCACTGCTGCCAACAGGGCATCTTATGAGATGCAGGGTAGAGCCCTCCGTGTATATTTCTACAATAACTTGTGGCACTACTTCGGCAATATTCCTTTCTATCTGGAGAACTTGTCTGCTCCTTACACAGCCCCACAGCTCAAGGCTGATGAAGTATATGACAAATTGATAGTAGAGCTTGAGTCTGTAATTGACTCCAAGGTCCTGCCAATGCGTTGGGATGATGCCAACTGTGGAAGAATGTCGCAGGCCATGTGCTATATGATGTATGCCGAGATGGTGATGTATCAGAATGACAAGACTCGCTATCCTAAAGCTCTCCAGTATATGCAGGAACTCATCGCAGACAAGAGTGACTATGATATAGTAGACGATTTCGCTTCCATCTGGAAAGAGAGCGGCGAATGGTGCAAGGAGAGCATCTGGGAAGTAAACTATGAGGATGGTAACAATGAGCGTGGTTGGGGTTCACCATTGGCTATTGGTGGTACCGTATTGCCAACCTTGATTTCTCCAAACTCTTGGCCTGGTGGCGATGGTTGGAACCAAGGCGGTGACGGTTGGGGCTTCTTGCCGGTAAGACAGGAAACCTACGATATGTATGGTACTGGCGATAAGCGCCGTGATGCTACCATCTGGGATGTTCGTGGTACAGAGTATAAAGAGCGCTATCAGGATACTCATCTCTGGCTGGCTAAATATCGTCCATTCACTGAAAATAATGCAGATGCAGGCTTTGATAACAACCTGAATTATAACAATAACCTCCGTGTTTATCGCGTAGCAGAAACTTATCTCAATGCTGCAGAATTGTTGCTTGAGACAGGTGGCGATGCTGGCTTGGCAAAGGATTATGTGAATAAAATCCGTCGTCGTGCAGGAATCGCAGAGCTTGGAGCCGTAACTCTGGATGATGTTATCAATGAGCGCCGCTTGGAGTTTGTAGGCGAGGGTAAGCGTTACTTCGATCTCGTTCGTACAGGCAAGGCTGCTACCGTATTGGTACCAGACAGCTACGGCTATCGTACCAACTCTTGGACAGAATCTAAGAAGTATATCCCAATCGCTCAGGCAGAGCTTGACTCAGACCCAGCATTGGTACAAAACAATTACTAATACATTAAAATGGTAACGAATATGAAAAAGATATTATATCATTCAGCATTTGCATTCCTAGCAGTCTTTCTGCTAGGAGCATGCTCCCCAGAAGATTTTAGCGGTGCCAATGGCGAATTGCCTAACATTGCTGATTATGCTGACAACTTCAATATCAGTGTTGATCAAGACATCAATACAGCTAATTTCAGTTTTAACTCAGCAGAGGGCATCACCCCAGTTTGGGTAATTGATGGTGCTTATTCTTCAGACTATACATTGAGCAAGTATTATCGCAAGAAGGGTACTTATGATGTGGAATGCTTTGTGAAGAATCGCAATGGTATCAGCAAGGAGTCTGTGAAGAAGCAATTTAATATCGAAAAGACCAAGATGAATGGTTTTGGCGGTTTTGTCGAGGATAGCGAGTTTAATATGTTCAAGGGATTGGCATTGCCGAATAATCCTGGTAATAATGATGATCCGTCGCACAACCCGGCTTTCTGGTATGCACCGGGATGGAGTCAGATTGCTGCGCCAGAGTGTTCTCTCTCTAAGGGTTGTTATACTGTAAAATTGCCTGAGGCTACTGGTGAGCGTTGGCAGGCACAGATGGCTCTCAACCATCTTGGCATCTCAACATCTGCCGACAAGCACTACGATTTCTCTGTCATCTTGACATCAAACTTGGGTCATGGTGGTGTGAAGGTTAAGCTCTGCCAAACAGACGATGATGATGCTATCTTGATGGATAAAGACATAAAGTTGGAGGCAGGTGAACCAAAATGTCTCTTCGCCTCTGACCTCGACGGTGTGGACATCTCAAACTTGAAGGTTGTCTTCGATTTTGGTGGCAACAAAGCTGGCGATGAAATCATGATAGAGAGTCTTGTATTGAAAGACCATGCCAATGATGACGGTACTGTGGTTCCTGTAGAATTGAAGGTGCCATTCGACTACAATACAGCGGGCAATCTTTGGAAGGCTGTGGATGAGGCTCAATCGTTTGTAAATACCAATTGGTTTGGCGATGCAGGTTGGGGAGCTATAGATTGTTCTCCGGTTATCACCCATAAGGGCAGTAAGCATACAATTGTTATCCCAGTTGAAACTCCAGCTGAACAATGGCATGCACAGTGGGCATTAACAGAGGCTCCTATATCTATTAAGATGGGCCAGAAGGTGGATTTCTCTTGCAAGGTTACTACTACAGCTAAGTTGCCTTTAGCAACATTTAAGTTGTGTGATACAGGTAATGATGACAGCTATTTGTTTGCTGATATGTATCAGAACGTTAATGGTGAATATGTGGTTCGTTATGACAATGCGACTATCCAAGGTAGTAAGGCAGGTGATATGGAGAAAGTGAAGTTTGTTATGGACTTCGCTGGCGCGCCTGTTGATACAGAGATTACCATTAGTGATATCGTTTTGATTGTGAAATAGGCTTTAGGTTTTATAGGTTTATATAGAATTATACAGGAACTGCTCCTATGAATAAGTAGGAGCAGTTCCCTTTCTAAATTTTAAATGACATGAAATTCTTGAAAATATTTTCCTTCCTCCTTTCGTTCATGCTGCTTTCTTGCAGCAGTAGTTCGTCTGACGTCAATGGAGAGATAACGATAGCCTGCTCTCCTACGAACATCGATGTTCCTGCCAAAGGCGGTACTTATAAAATCATGGTAGTGGCTTCTGAAGGAGGCTGGGAGGCGAGAGCATCCTTCCCTGGAGAAGGTCCTACGACAAATGTATACCCTTGGTTTAAAGTGAGTGCCAGTGGTAATAACAAAGCTATGGGTATGGTAACTGTAGATGTGGAAGAGAATAAATCGTCTGTAGCTCTTGACGGAAGTGTCGAGGTTTCATTAGAGGATAAGAAGGTATCGGTGCCAGTGCATCAGGCAGGAAAACAGGTTACTCCTATTGAAGGGGGCGAAATGGTGATTCCGGAAGGTTACAGACTGGTATGGAATGATGAGTTTAATGAAGGCTCAGAGTTGAATAGTACCGACTGGCGTCATGAGGTGCAGAAGTCGGGCTGGGTGAACAATGAGTTGCAAAACTATGTGAATGGTTCTGCAGATGGTAAGCGAGTAACCGAAGTGGCTGATGGCAGACTCTACATCCACTGCTTCAAGGGCAGCGATGGCAAGATATACTCAGGCAGAGTATATGCCCATGAGAGTGAGGGCTGGAAATATGGCATTATCGAGGCTCGCATCAAGTTGCCTAAGGGCAAGGGTACATGGCCTGCTTTCTGGATGATGCCTTGCAATAACGACTTCGGTGCCAATCCATGGCCTAAGTGTGGCGAGATAGACATCATGGAAGAGGTGGGTGTGAATCCTAATCGCACTTCTTCTTCGCTCCACACTGAATCGTATAATCATGTGATGAATACCCAGAAGACAGCTGAGCGTCTCACCGAAGGTGCCGAGGATGGATTCCATGTCTATCGCTTGGAGTGGGCTGAAGACCATATCACCACCTACGTGGATGGCGTGAAGTTGCTCTCATTCAATAATGATGGCAAGGACAATGTTGCTACCTGGCCATTCAATAAGCCATTCTATGTGATTCTCAATCTTGCCTGGGGCGGTGATTGGGGCGGCATGAATGGAGTGGATGAGACTGCTCTCCCTGCTACAATGGAAGTGGATTACGTCAGAGTATTCCAGAAGAAATAATCGTGTTTTTGGGGAGAAGCAACAATCTCCCTAGGAGAATCAATAATAATCCCCGGAGTTCTTTCACAAGAGCTTCGGGGATTTTGTAGTTGATGAAAAGTTAGTTAGAAATATATATGGGCTTATTCAGCCTTTGTCTTTCTAGAAATCTGCTTATTCAGCCTTTAGTCCCATTGACTTGATATAGCCTTTCTGTGGGATACAATTCTCTTTCTTTGCATTCTCAACGAATTCCATCAAGAGCTTCTTGCCCTTTTCTTGGTCTGGGCGAGCTTTGCGGATGGCATCAAAGCTGCTGCGGTCTGCCTCGGCAAACTTGACGATGGTGCTGTCCCAGTCGGCAGGCTTCTTGATGCCCATCATGCAGCTTCCATCTATCTTCTTGTAAGGCCAGAAGGTATAGCCGATGTTGGCTTTCTTCATAGTGGCGCAGAAGTCAGCTTGCCACTGGTCGGTATTATGACCTATCTCGCCCATATACATCGGTAACTTGGTTTTGTCGCGGAAGTCGATGATGCTCTGTATGGCAGCCTTGGTTGGTTCGCCTCCATAGCGATGGCAGGTGTACATAATCTTATTGTCAAACTTCCAGTCGCTGAAAGGTTCGAAGTTGCCGTTCCATTGTGCGCCGCCCAGCAAGATGATGTGGTTCTGGTCTACCTCTCTGATAGCCTTGGTAGCTCGCTTATAGAGGGGCTCCAACTTGGCATTGAGGGCTGCTCGCAAGGAGTCGCTAAACATGGTGGCGATAGGCTCGTTCATCAGTTCATAGCCCAAGATAACGGGCTCGTCCTTGTAGCGGCTGGCTATCTTTTGCCATATCTGGCAGAATAGCTGCTGACTAGCCTCGCTCTCGAATAGCCATGGGTAGCCATGACCATTGTCGATGTTGTCGCCCGTTTGACCGCCAGGGCAATCGTGCATATCCAGAATGAGGTGCAGGTCGTATTTGCGGCACCAATCTATCACCTTGGCCATCTGCTTGAATCCTTCAGTCTCATCATTCTTGCCCATGTAATCCTCACGGGTAAAGAGCTTGTAATTGAATGGCAATCGGATGGTGTTGGCTCCCGTCTGCTTGATGTAAGCGATGTCGGCTTCGGTGATGTAATTGTCCTTGAATGCCTGCCAAAACTCACGGGCAAAGTCGGGACCTGCCAACTCGCAAACCATGTCGTTGATCATCCACTCGCAGTTGGTCTTCTTGAAGTCAAACATGTAGCCCTCGGGGTTAAGCCAGTTGCCTAGATTGGTGCCCACGATGTATAGCCTCTTGCCGTTGGCATCCATCAGGTTCTCGCCCTTGATGGTTACGAAGTTGCTGGCATTTGCCGTCCCGATGGTCTGCATGAATAGTGCCATGAGATAGTTTCTTCTTTTCATGTTGTTGTTATTCGTTTAGAAGTTGATAATGTTATTGTTTTGATTTCTTGTCACAAAGGTATATAATATTCTTCGTTTGGCAGCACCTATATAATATAATAGTGGACGATGTGGCGGATGTGTATGGCTAAGTATCAGATAACGAGTTGCTTAAATGATTTGTGTGGAGCATAAAAAGTGGGCGTATTGGATTGTCTTTTTGCCGTTTTTGTCTTTTAAAAGGCATTCATCTTGTTCCACTTTCTAAAAGCAGTATTTGATATAAATGGTATTGATAACTAGCTTGTTAGACTATGTATGTAGCTCTTTCCGTCCACCTTTTCGCCCCAAGCTATTGTAACTTATGAAAAATATGCGTAATTTTGCAGCAGATTTAAGTTTATTGGTTTTTAGGTTTATAGGTTTATTAGTATTTTAGTATTAGGTTTAATATAGGTTAGTTTTTGGTTAAGATTAAGAAGGAGTGAGCTCTCTGTGAAGAAGGCTCACTCCTTTTGTTTTTTATCTGTACTCTACCTTGAGTGGAGATTTGAGGGCTTCCATGTATTCTTTGATTCGAAGTTGCCATTCGGCATAGCTCTTTACATCATATTATAACGGAAATCTCCATGCTGATGTCCTCCTTAGGCCTATCACCGCGCATGGTTTCGCAGTTCTGAATTTTCTCCACTACATCTAAACCTTCCTCTACCTCACCAAATACAGTGTATTGATTATCGAGGAATGGAGTGCCGCCCACCTCAGAGTAAGCTTTTACCTGCTCATCTGTAAACTTAGGGTAGCCCTGCTCCTTGCACAGTTTCTTGGTTTCATCCACCAATTGATCCTGAAGCTTCATCAATCCCTCACGATCACGATTGCGGCGGAAGCTCATAATTTCGTCATGGTGCTCCTTGGCTAGCTGATTGAAGACGGTCTGTTCCATTTGCATTCCCATCTGCTTCTCCATCTGCTTCAGCTCGTTCTGCTTGTAAGTCTTGCCCCAAACGATATAGAACTGGCTGCCGCTGCTCTCACGATTAGGATTCACCTCATCGCCTAAGCGAGCTGCGCTCAAGGCTCCACGCTTGTGGAAAAGCTGTGGATAAACGAACTCTGCGGGGATGGTATAGTCTGGACCGCCCGTGCCCAGCATCTTGCCCTTAGGTGCACCCTTGCTGTCAGGGTCGCCTCCTTGAATCATAAAGTCCTTGATGACACGATGGAAGAGAGTGCCATCAAAATATCCCTCTTTCGCCAGCTTGATGAAGTTGTCACGATGCTGAGGAGTCTCGTCATAGAGGCGCACCTTGATGTCGCCCTCTGTAGTCTTAATAATAACCTTTGCCATAAATATAATGTATAATTTATAATTTATAATGTATAATTTATAATGTACAATGTATAATTGAATCTCAAAGGCGTATGCCTAATTATTAATTCTAAATTATTAATTACTCATTATAAAACTCATTCCACTGCTTCATAGCCTCCTTCCAGTCGGTCTGTTCTCCGCTCTGGATAGCTTCCTTCTCACGTTCGGCAGCATCACGAGCCTTGTCACGGGCACGTTTAGCCTTCATTGCCTCGATGGTGGCATCATCCAATATCTGGATGGCACCACGCTTGATGGCCTCTTGTAATTCCTCCTCACCGAAAGCCTTGCCCGGCTCATTGAAGTCGGAAATGTTGAACTCGTAATTCACACGAAGGTCGTGACGGACCATTTTCTGCTGCAATCTGTTGCCTGCATTCTTCAATCGGAGCAGTTTGCCTATCTCCTTAATTTCTCCTGCTGAATATTTGTTTCTTCCCATTCAGTAATTGTTTCTTTTCTGTTTTGTTTAATTAAATGTCTTGTTATACCTTATATATAATAATGTATATGTCAATTTCGTCTGCAAAATTACAGATAATCCTTGATAATACCAAGATTTCTGATAAGAAATTCACATTTCTGCCAAATTGTCATATTCCCTCCCTTGGCACACGCTTTGTTATATGGGTTAGCGAAAATAACATTATTAACAACGATAAAAATAAAAAAAGATATAATTATGGGAAAAGTAATT
This sequence comes from Candidatus Segatella intestinihominis, assembly GCA_900548535.1. Taxonomy (GTDB): domain Bacteria; phylum Bacteroidota; class Bacteroidia; order Bacteroidales; family Bacteroidaceae; genus Prevotella; species Prevotella intestinihominis. Next base: position 41,955 of record URLG01000020.1, read on the forward strand.
GGAATTGACTTAGGTACAACAAACAGTTGTGTTGCCGTTTTCGAAGGTAGCGAACCAGTTGTAATCGCAAATAGCGAAGGTAAGCGTACTACTCCATCAGTAGTAGGTTTCGTAAAGGATGGTGATCGTAAGGTAGGTGATCCTGCTAAGCGTCAGGCCATCACAAACCCAAAGAACACTGTATATTCTATCAAGCGTTTCATGGGTGAGACATACGCTCAGAGCC
>URLG01000021.1 GCA_900548535.1 Candidatus Segatella intestinihominis
GCAAGGTGACAAGATTCTCCGGTGAGAAGGAGTATATTCCGCTGGGAACAGAGAGCCGTGGCTGCTTTACTGTATCAAGGAGCTGCGTGGAGAAAGTGATGCAGATATACAAGGAATCTTCTAGGAGAAGACCGGTATTGATTTATGCAAAATACAAATAAAAAGAATATTCTATGAAGAAGTTATTGCTGTTTATAGCTGGAATCTCAATCCTGTTTTTAGCAGGTTGTTCCAATGGAAATCAGAGTCATGGCAATGAGGGAATGGGAGATAGTCTCCCTGCAGATCCTCCATTGGGTTATGTCATAGAGTTAAAGCCTTTGGGAAATTTCTCCCGTCAGAAGGCTGAACAGTTGAGAGGAGAACTCGTGAAGCAGTTGGGTCTCATTTTCAATAAGGTACCAAAGGCTGAGTTGGAGGCATCTGTATTTGTTGGAGACAAGAAAGAAATACCTGCCTCATGTCTCTACAAACCAAGAAACAGGTATTGGGCTGGGGGAATCCTGAAAATGTTGCATGAAGAGCATGGAGGTAATGATGAAATCGTAACGATAGGTTTGACGCATCGAGACATCTCTACTTCTATTCATGGACAATACAACTATGGAATCATGGGATTGGGTTTCCGGCCAGGTGACGCCTGTGTGGTTTCAACCTTCCGATTGAAACGAAAGGATGACTTATGGAAAGTAACAATCCATGAATTCCTGCATTCTCGTGGCTTGCCGCATTGCAAGAAGAATGCCCCGAAGTGCCTGATGCAGGATGCCCATGGCAAGAATACCTTCTATATGAAATATGGATTGTGTGAGGATTGCAAGAAATCTTTGAGGATGATTATGTCTCATCAAGAGAGATAATTCAATTTTCCAGCACTCTATCGTGCCTTGAATATAATCCAAGGCACGATTTCCTGATATTTCTTATGAGGATGCTTGCATTCTTCTTTTGAACTGCCAAACGCAATTGCAACTATTTTTCTCCAATTTTTTGCATATTCTTGCAGAAAAGTAAGCAGAAATGATAAATTTGCAGCAAAAAGCAATAATTTTTGGGAATTTATGCTTGATATTGTAGAAAAAGTCTTAACTTTGCAGCGGATTTGAGAAAATAAGCAGTTTCCGGCTATCAGAAGATGAGGAATCATGAAGATGATAGGGGGGCTGGCTTTCTCTTCCACAGTTTACACTTATAACAACTTTATAAATTAAAAGATTCGATTATGAAAGTAGCAATTGTTGGTGCAAGTGGCGCAGTAGGACAGGAATTCTTGCGCATCCTTGCTGAGAGAAATTTCCCTATGGATGATTTGGTGTTGTTTGGTTCTGAGCGTTCAGCTGGACGAAAATACAACTTCAAGGGAAAGGACTATGAGGTCAAACTTTTGCAGCATAACGATGACTTTAAGGATGTCGATATTGCTTTCACATCTGCTGGTGGCGGCACTTCAGAGGAGTTTGCCGAGACTATCACCAAGTATGGTGCCGTGATGATTGATAACTCTAGCGCATTCCGTATGTGCGACGACGTGCCATTGGTAGTGCCTGAGGTCAATGCCGAGGATGCGCTCAACCGCCCTCGCAACATCATTGCCAACCCTAACTGTACCACCATCATGATGGTAGTAGTGTTGAAGCCTATCGACGATTTGAGCCATATCAAGAAGATTCACATCTCTTCTTATCAGAGTGCTTCTGGTGCTGGTGCAGCTGCCATGGCAGAGCTTCAGCAGCAGTACAAGGAACTTGTGGAGACAGGAGAGGCTAAGACTATCAATAAGTTCCCTCATCAGTTGGCATACAACGTGATTCCTCAGATCGACAAGATGACTCCTAACGACTATACCAAGGAGGAGATGAAGATGTACAACGAGACTCGCAAGATTATGCACTCAGATGTTCGCACCAGTGCTACTTGTGTACGCGTATCTTCTCTTCGTTCTCACTCAGAGAGCGTATGGTTTGAGACTGAGAAGCCATTGAGCGTAGAGGACATCCGCAAGGCTTTGGAGGCAGCTCCAGGCGTAACCGTAAAGGACGATCCTCAGAACTACGTTTATCCAATGCCATTGGAGAGCGCAGGCAAGGACGATGTCTATGTAGGTCGTATCCGCAAGGACTTGGCTGATGACAACGGCAATACCTTGTGGCTCACCGGCGACCAGATTCGTAAGGGTGCTGCCCTGAACGCTGTTCAGATTGCTGAGTACTTGATTAAGGTGGGCAACGTAAAGTAAGCCATACCTTATTTATATAAAAGAATATGAGGAAGTTAAGGGATAATGAATTTTATCTCTTAACTTCTTTTCGTCTTTATACGATTCTGAATAGAAAAGTAAGAATATGCTTGAAAGATTCAAACAATTACTCGGTGAGATGAACCGAGGCATTTATGAGAAGGAGACGGAGATATCGCTCTCGCTCCTGGCTGCTCTGGCAGGTGAGAGTATCATCCTGCTAGGACCTCCGGGTGTGGCAAAGAGTATGGTAGCCAGACAGTTGAAGACGGCATTCAGGGAGGCTCAGAGCTTTGAGTATCTGATGTCGCGATTCTCTACACCCGATGAAATCTTTGGTCCTGTGAGTATTCAGAAGTTGAAGTCTTCGGATACTTACGAACGTGCGGTGGATGGGTATCTGCCTACAGCCGATGTGGTCTTCCTCGATGAGATTTGGAAGGCGGGACCGGCTATCCAGAATACGCTCCTCACCGTCATCAATGAAAAGATATTCCGCAATGGTAATCGGGAGATGCACCTTCCGTTGAAACTCCTCGTGGCGGCAAGTAATGAGTTGCCTGCCAAGGGCGAGGGATTGGAGGCACTATGGGATCGATTCGTGATTCGCATCGAGAGCCGACCGATCAAGATGGAGAAGAACTTTAGAGCCATGCTGCTGGGGGATAATTCTGAAAATGTAAAATCAGTGAATGCTGCTGACGACTTGAAGATTTCTTCCGAGGAATATGCGGAATGGAGTCTGGCTATTGACAAAATCGGTGTGAAGGAGGAAGTACTCGATGCTATTTCAAGCATCCGCAAGTCGCTCCGTGCCGTGAATGTGGATGAGGCTGCCGAGCGCAGAAACATCTATGTGAGTGACCGTCGATGGAAGAACATTGTTCGCTTGCTCCGTACTTCGGCTTTCATGCAGGATAGGAAAGAGGTAGCGGTATGCGACTTGTTGCCTATCTACCACTGTCTGTGGCAGGAACCTGAGGAGAGGGATGCCATTCGACAAATTGTGATTCGTGCGCTCTTTACTCCTTTTGCTGAACAGCTTGTGGAGATGAAGAAGGCTCTTGCCGAGGACATCCAGTATCATCGTGTTCGCAAGAATCCTGATGATGGACGGGATTATGAGGGAGAGATAGAATCGCTGTCTGATGGCTTGACTTCGCTCGAACGACAGTTGGGCGATAATCTCTTTGTTTCGGCGGATGATAAGGCTGAAATCTCAGCTTATCTCAGGGACTTCTATAAGGAGCTTGCCTTCACCCGACAGGATACGATGAAGCTGTATGAAAGTTAGGAGTTAGAAGTTTTCTCTATGAAATATCAGACGAATAAGGACTTGGCTGAAGCCCAGTACTATCTCAAGATGCTGGACGATTTCTGTAAGACGGGGCAGGTGGTGATACCTGAACCGTCTTCTAACGTCATGCCTTGGTATCTGAAGGACGACCCGCTGAAGGATTATCTGGTGCATCTCTTCACCTTGGAGGTTACGCTCTGTACGGGCGAGAAGGTGAGGAAGTTTGAGAAGCAGGTGGTGAATAGTAAGATCAAGAGCAAGGTGTTTTATGACAGTGTGGGCAAGTTTATTGTGGAATGCGTGCATCATATCCGATTCCAACGTCAGCGTGCCTGGACAGAAAATCATCGTGCCGAGGATGTGCTCGACTGGACCAACTTCAAGCGAATGGATGAGAAAGTGTGGCATCCTTTGCTCAATCAACTGGCTGTGGAGCATGAGGACGATGGCTTCGACAGGACTTTCTTTATCCGACTGTTTGCTGGCGATGGAGCTACCAAGAATGAGAATTGGGAGCGACTGGTAAGAGATTGGAAGGCTTGCATCGAGCGACAGACCCTGAGTAAACTGAAGAACTTTATTTCCATCCGTCAGAATAATTTCGAGACGGGATTGGTCAGATTGATGGACCAAGTAACTCGCAACATCAAGACGAAAGGTATCTCTGAGCAAAGAGCCGTGCAAGCTTGGGAGTTGATGACGAACGGCTGGACGGAGACGGAGTTCGAACGCCGACTGAACCAAATGAAGGTGCAAGACCGCTATCCCGAAATCAAGGAGATTGTGGCGAAGATGGGACGTGTGGCTGATGCCAATGGCAAGGACCGACTCACCATTGCTTCGGGTGTGGATATGAAGATGGAGCATTCTGCTGGAAGCGACATAGAGGGTATCACCGTGGGCGATGACCTCAACTCCTTGCTCCCTCTGGAGTTAGCTCAGTATAGCGATGAGGATATGGAGGGGCTCTTTATCTATAAGTATCGTACGCGTAGGCTCCAGACTTTCCGCTATAAGAGTGAGATGGCGAAGCCTTCTCGCAAGCTTGGTTTTACCCATGCCTCTCGCAAGGGCCCGATGATAGTATGTCTCGATACTTCTGCAAGTATGTATGGCACGCCAGAGCGCATCTCCTCTACCTTGATAGCTTTGCTCGAAGAGACTGCGGAAGAATTGGAGCGTGATTGCTTCCTCATCGACTTCTCGATGAGCACCAGGGCTATTGACTTGATGGAGAAGAGGAAGGCGCAGCGATTGAGAAAGCTAGGGCTTACGATTTCGGAAGAACAACCCTCGACTACTCATTTGCCATTTATTGGCGGTGGTACTTCGGCAAAGAAGATGATGAAGCAGATGTTTGAGTTGCTCGACAATGATGGCTTGCATTATGTGAATGCGGATGTGTTGTGGATTACCGACTTCTTGATTCCCGATCCGCCTCAGTCGATGCTCGTTCGCTTCAAGGAGTATCGAGACACCGGCACTCGCTTCTATGGCATCCGCATCGTGAGGGATGATGATAAGGAACCGAATACCTGGAAGGATTATTTCAACCAGATATATACCATCAAGTACCGACCGCTGAGGAGATACTAAAAAAGTGCAACAGCGTGTTGCACTTTTTTAGTATCTCATAATTTACTTGATAACAATTTCTTTGATAAATGGCTGGACGAAGCCTTCCACATATACTTTGACACGAGCGGTGCCTGGCTTTGTGGTGGATTGTAATCTTATCAATCCCTCACCGAAGTAGGTCTTAAGCTCAGTGGTGCGCCAAGACTCCATTCTTCTCATATCGCCAGTCTCTACGCCCAGCAGGCGGATAGGACCTTCCACCTCTATGCGGAATTTCTTGGGCTGCATCTGCTGGATGAGACCATCCTTGTCCACTAGCGTGAGGCGAATGTGAGAAACCGTACTCGTTGGCAAAACGCCATTTCTGTTTTTGATTCCAATATTCTTCTGCATGGCATTACTTATCTCTGGAATGATCGTGTAATCGCCCTTTGATACAGCCAATGTGGTGTAATCTGCATCCAGTCTTACATCTGCCACGGGGCCATGATTGATGAGCGAATCTCTCATCACTTCCTTTCCGTCCTTGTATCCCACAGCCAGAATCTTGCCTTGGCGGGCTGGCAACTGGATGGTGATGCAGTGGTCGGGATAATCCTTGGTGATGCGAGGCTTCAGCGGCAACTGAGGATTGGTCCACATCGGGAAAAATAACTGTACGGAATCGCATGTGGTGTAGCATCTTACCTCCACACATCGAGAGTCGGTGTAGGGAAGATCCCAGGTATCTGCCATCGGTGGATACTGCCAGTGGTCGGTGCCGATGGCTTGGTCGAAACAGTTGTCACGCACCATCAGCTTGAGATAGTTCTCCTCTGGTTTCCATGCCGGATGATAGAAGGCTGCCTGTGGTCGCTCCTTCAGTGTCATATCAAAAGGACAAGAGCACCACCCCTTGGCTGGCCATGGCGAAGATTCTCCGAGATAATCCACGCCTGCCCAGACGTAGGAGCCTGCGATGAATGGATTCTCCTCCACGAAATGCCATGGATTCTCTTCTACAAAGTCGCGCACTACGTTCTCCCTCAGGCCAGAGTAATAGACGAATGCTTCGCTCACAAACATCTTTCTCTCTGGATGGCGCTTGTGGTCATTGATCATACGAGGCTCCAAGTAGTTGTAGCCCACAAGGTCGGTCACTTCGCCTATCTTGTCCTCAAATCCCTGTTGGCAGGCTATCATGGTTGGGCGAGATGGGTCCAGGCTCTTTACGATGCCGTTTAGTTCCTTGCCTCTCTCCACGCCCGTATTGTCTTTGCTCCATGCCTCTTGCACCTCATTGCCTATGCTCCAAACAATGACCGATGGATGATTGCGGTCTCTCAACACCATATCGGCGATGTCTTGATGGGCATTCTCATCATAGAAGGGGGCGTAATAGCCCGACTTCCATTTGTCGAAAGCCTCGTCCAGGACTAAGAGTCCGAGCGAATCGCAGATGTTCAAGAATTCTGGTGAAGGAGGATTATGGGAGCAGCGGATGGAATTACAACCAATATTCTTCAGTGCTTTCAGTCGGCGGAGCCATACTTCCTCGGGCACGGCTACGCCCAGGCTTCCTGCGTCTTGGTGCAGGCACATACCCTTTAGTTTCATGTTCTTACCGTTGAGATAGAATCCCGTATTGGCATCAAACTTGATTTCTCTAAATCCGAAGGGAGTTTCTACTTCATCCACGAGTTTGCCTTTACTGTCAGTTACTTGCGTCAGGAGGGTATACAGATACGGATGGTCTGTGCTCCAGAGCTGAGGGTTCTTGACAAGGAGTTTGCTGGCAGATGCAGAGTTGGTAGAAGCAGATGCTGCTGAGGCAATCTTCTTGCCATATCTGTCGATGATGGAATGGCTAATCTTGCTGTTGTCATCACCCACCACCTCGGTCTGTACATTCACGCTGCCATCATTCTTTGGGGTCACGAAGATGCCGTGCTCCTTGACATGCACCTTGTTAGTGGCTTGTAGCCAAACATGGCGATAGATGCCCGAACCCGTATACCATCTGGATTGCTCCTCGCGGTCTACGTGGACCACCAGTCGATTCTTGCCCTCCTTATATAAATAAGGTGTGAGATTGAAACCGAATCCTGTGTAGCCATACATGTGATGTCCCAGGCGATGACCATTGAGCCATACCGTGGCACGATGATATACGCCATCGAAGTGGATGGTGATTTCTTCGCCTTTGTTTAGCCGGTTTCTCCATTCGGTAGGGAGAGTAAACTCCTTGCTGTAGATGCCTTGTCCGCCAGGCAGATAACCTGCCGAACCTCCTACTTGCGGGTCGAAGGGTAATTCGATGCTCCAGTCGTGGGGAATGGTAACAGGGCGGAAAGCCTTGTCGCTATATTGGAGCGACGCTTGGGATGTGGTGATTTCGCTTGCGGTTACTTGAGCCTGTTCGGGCTCGGTATCATCTGTTACTTTGTTCTTTTGTGTGGTTGCAGCCTGAGTGGTTAAGCCGGGATTGGCTATACCTAGGCTTTTGATGACTTCCGAGGCATCGGCATGCGTCTTGCAGAGACGGAAAGTCCATCCTTGGTCGAAGGTGGCACGCAGGCGATGCTTGGCTGCGGCAGTCATTGTGCCGCAATACATCATCAGTGCTAGGGAAAGGATGATTAGTTTTTGTTTCATGATTTCTTGGAGTTTTCTTTTAGAAGTTATTTCTAGGAGCTTTTTTAGGAGTTTTTATAAGGTAAGCCTCGTTGATGAGGCTTACCTTATTATATATATAGTTGTTTATTCTTCCATCAACTTGCGATATCTGCCCTTCTTGATCTCGGTATCGCCCAAGCGGCGAGCCTTGTTGATTTCATACTCAGAGTAGCTGCCCTCGAAGAAGAATACTTCGCCATTGCCCTCGAAGGCAAGGATGTGAGTACAGATACGGTCCAGGAACCAACGGTCGTGGCTGATGACGACGGCGCAACCTGCAAATGCCTCCAAACCTTCCTCCAAGGCACGGAGTGTATTCACGTCGATATCGTTGGTAGGCTCATCGAGCAGCAACACGTTGCCCTCCTGTTTCAGAGCCAGAGCCAACTGCAGGCGGTTGCGCTCACCACCAGAGAGAACGCTACAGAGCTTGCTTTGGTCAGTGCCCGAGAAGTTGAAGCGAGAGATGTAAGCACGGGCATTCACATCTCTGCCGCCCATGCGGATGGTCTCATTGCCCTGGGAGATAACCTCGTATACCGTCTTCTGAGGGTCGATGTCCTTGTGCTGCTGGTCTACATAGGCTAGCTTTACGGTTTCGCCCACCTCAAAGGTACCAGCGTCTGCTTGTTCCAAGCCCATGATGAGGCGGAAGAGGGTAGTCTTGCCCGCACCATTAGGACCGATAACACCCACGATGCCGTTAGGAGGCAACATGAAGTTGAGGTCGTTGAAGAGTACCTTTTCGCCGAAAGCCTTCTTCACGTGCTGTGCCTCTATCACCTTGTTGCCCAAGCGAGGACCATTCGGGATGAAGATCTCCAACTTGTCCTCACGTTCCTTTTGCTCCTGATTGAGCATCTGCTCGTATGAGTTCAGTCGAGCCTTACCCTTGGCCTGTCGAGCCTTAGGAGCCATGCGCACCCATTCCAGCTCTCGCTCCAAGGTTTTGCGTCGCTTGGATGCTGATTTCTCCTCCTGCTCCATGCGCTTGGTCTTCTGGTCGAGCCAAGAAGAGTAGTTGCCCTTCCATGGGATGCCCTCGCCACGATCCAATTCGAGAATCCATTCGCTCACGTCGTCGAGGAAGTAGCGGTCGTGGGTAACGGCGATAACCGTTCCCTCATATTGCTGCAAGTGCTGCTCCAACCAGTCGATGCTCTCAGCGTCCAAGTGGTTGGTAGGCTCATCGAGCAAGAGCACATCTGGCTTCTGGAGGAGCAGACGGCAAAGAGCCACACGGCGACGCTCGCCACCTGATAGATTGGTTACAGGCCAATCGCCAGGAGGACAACGCAGCGCACCCATCGCACGCTCCAGCTTAGAGTCGATGTTCCAAGCGTCGGTAGCATCGATGATGTCTTGTACCTCAGCCTGTCGCTGCATCAGCTTGTCCATCTTGTCTGGGTCGCCATAATATTCCTCCAAACCAAACTTCTGGTTGATTTCCTCGTATTCAGCCAGTGCGTCATATACTTTCTGCACACCCTCCATCACGTTTTCCTTCACAGTCTTGTTCTCATCGAGTGGAGGGTCTTGAGGCAAGTAGCCCACAGAGTAACCTGGGCTCCATACCACCTCGCCCTGGGTAGGCTGCTCTAGTCCTGCAATGATTTTCATCAGGGTAGACTTACCTGCACCGTTCAGACCGATGATGCCGATTTTTGCTCCGTAGAAGAACGATAGGTAGATGTTCTTCAGAATCTGTTTCTGGTTTTGTGGGATAATCTTGGATACTCCCACCATAGAGAAGATAATCTTCTTGTCGTCAACTGTTGCCATATATATAAATAAATGTGTATTTGTGAATTTATAGAATTTCTATTTGTCTCCATATTCATCGAAACTTTTGGTCTTGGGGTCGCCAAGAATGTCGATGACTTCCTGTTTGGTCATACCACGTGTCTTGAAACTAGTTAGCCCATTCTAATGTAGTCTGAATACAATGGGAACGGTATAGTGTACGCGTGTAGCCTCGCCCCTTATTTTGCCGGGTGTCCATTTCCCCAATGTGCTCACAACACGGATGCCTTCCTGTTCGAAGAGAGTGCGAATTTGTGAGCGGACTTGGGTTTGTTCAGCTCCTGACAGCTTGTTGAAATCTTTGCCGTTAGGGTTGTCTAACACCTGGTAACTTTGTATTCCGACATCAGAGACGTTTCCATCTTTCTCGACGATAAATTCCACTTTTACTTTGGCTGCGGCTTTATACTTTTGGCACAACTTTGGAAACTTGGTATTGACGGATAGTTGCTTCATCAAGACCGCCTTTCCACCAGGGTAGTGGGGCATCTCTATAAAGGTTGTTAGCTTACCTAAATTGTTGAGCGAGTCCAGTTTCTGCATCATTTCCTCGGCCTTGACGGTAGAGAAGTATACTTTTCCCTCAGGGTCGATGAGATAGGAGGTTGGAATCCATGAGATGTGGTAATCCTTGGAAATCTGAGTTTCCTTCCATTTCTTTCCCTCGCAGTATTGCATCCACTGGTCGTAGTGGTTGCTGCTGAGATATTTGTTCATCTTTTCCTTGTCGGAATCGAATGAAATCCCGACGAGCTGTATCTTCGTGAGATATTTTTTTGATATTTCTTTTACCTTTGGCATGTCCTTGCGACAGTCTGGACACCATGAAGCCCAGAAGTCGAGTACGGTCCATACGCCTGGTACAACCTTGCCGTCTGCATCGGTCTTGGTCTTCCAATCGGACAGACGGAATATTTTCTTGCCTGTCTTGTCATTGGTGATTTGGAAGTCAGGTGCTTCAGTGCCAACTGGTAGCAACTCTGTGGTTGTTTGTGCTCTGCCGACAACAGCTGTTGCCAAGAGCAAAAATAATGTTATCTTCATATCTTTTGTCGTTTAAAAAAGGTGAATCATGTATATTGATGCGAATATCATTCGTGGCAAAGATACGCTTTTTTTCTTGAATTACCAAAGAAAAATGATGTTTTTGTAATAAAAATGATAGTTTTATTTTGTATTGTCTTCGAATTATATTATCTTTGCAAGCAAACTTTAAAAGAAAGGAATAATATGGATGCAACCTATGTAGACCTTACCATTCGTCTGTCTCTCGCCCTGGCTTTGGGAGGAGCGATAGGTATCGAAAGAGAATATCGTGCTAAGGAGGCGGGGTTCCGCACTCACTTCCTGGTAGCCCTGGGTAGTGCACTTTTCTGTGTTGTTTCCCAGTATGGATTTGGCTTTGATCTGAAGGATTCCTCGCGCGTGGCTGCCCAGGTGGTATCGGGCATCGGATTCCTGGGTGCTGGTACCATCATCTTTCAGAAAAATGTGGTCCGAGGCTTGACTACGGCTGCTGGCTTGTGGGTAACGGCAGCGATAGGTCTGGCATGCGGTACGGGCATGTACATGGCGGCGATACTTACCACAGCGATGGTGTTGCTGGGCTTGGAGGTGCTCAATGCCTTTATTCCTCAGCTTGGCACCACGACCATCGAACTTTCTTTCTCCGCTCCCTCTCGTGACAGCGTCAAGGAATTGGTAAAGCGCATCAAGCAGGATGGCATGGAGGTGCATTCATACGAGCTGAAGGATCGCCGCACCTCGAAAGGCGAATTTCTTGAAGCCAATATCGAGGTGAAGGCGAAGCGAGGCAATCATACGCTCAAACTGCTGGACTATATGAATGAGTTTTCGGATGTCACGATCTCAACGATAGAGTGATCTTTCTAAAAGCAGAGTGCGTATGAAAAAATGGCATTTATGGTTGGCGGCATCCATAGGATTGGTGGTTATCGCCGGAATGATGATTCGGGAGTTTGACGTGGCGGCATTGCATCAGCTCTCGCTCTCACCCTTGTTCTTCCTGGGTGTGGGGATAGCCGTGCTCCTCTTTGCCGTGCAAAACCTGATGCTTACGCTTCGCTTTCATCATCTGGTGAGGCATAAGCTAACCCTGGGACAGAGTTTCCGCATCAATGTACTTTGCGAGTTTACCTCAGCCGTTACGCCTTCAGCCGTGGGTGGCAGCGGTTTGGCTTTCATTTATCTCAATAGGGAGGGCGTGTCGATGGGCAGAAGCATTTTTACCATGTTTGCGGCTTTGCTTGCCGATGAGGCTTTCCTCGCCATCAGCAGTTTCCTGCTTTATCTTTTTGTTCCCTCTCATCTGCTCTTTAGTATGGTGGAGGATGGGATGGCTGCATCGGCTGCCGATTCTGCCAATGAACTGATCAAGGGCGGCATTCAGGTTATCTTCCTGGGCAGTACGGCGATAGTGGCGATATGGACATTGATACTCTATGTCTTGCTGTTGCATAAGCCCGAGTGCTTTGGCTGGGTGCTGAAGTGTTGTTGCAAGATCCCTTTCCTGCGTCGTTTCCTGCCCAAGGCAGAGAAATTTTCCGAGGAGATGACCATGGCTTCGAAGGAGGCTAAGCAGGAGGGTAAGTGCTTCTGGGGGCAACTCATGGGCTATACCTCCTTGGCTTGGCTCTCTAGGTTTGCCATCGTGGTGGCTATCCTCCTGGCATTTCATGCGGATGGCAACTTGCTGGTGGCATGGTGCCGCCAGTGGGTGATGTGGATGATTTCCATCCTGAGTCCTACGCCGGGCGGCAGTGGAGTGGCAGAGCTGATGTTTCGCCTGTATTATTCCGACTTCTTGCCCGATGCCTCCCTCGCCATCCTTGCCGCCATGCTGTGGCGACTCATCTTCTATTATCCATTCTTGGTGATGGGCATGCTGGTGCTGCCTAAATGGATGGGACGCTCGAAGGAAGTAATTGATGGTAAATGAAATGATAAAAAAAGAAATAATAGAATAGGAGATAACTAATATGAGGAATATGAAGAATTATCTTTTTGTAAAGTGAGTCATCTTGGAATCCTAACATCTTGTCTGTTTGTTTTTTAGCCTCTTGAAAGTCTTTGCTATCATAGTCAATGTAGGAATTCTGAAGTACTTTCTTTGTAATTTCTTCTTCTGTTAATCCTCCATACTGTTCCTGCGTATATTTGCGAAGAGCAAGTGTATCACCTTGCAACTCCATCATCTTTTTTTATTCAGGATTAGCTTCATACATTTTTTATTGTCTATATCGGGTAAAATTAAAGAGAGTATGCTATAGGTCTTATGGCATACTCTCTTTATTATATACTTCTCTCGCAGAAATACAAGTTTTCAGTATTATCTGCGAGAGAATTTTTATAGTCCTTTATGCCTTGAAGCTCTCCAAGTCCTCAGCCTTGAAGTTATGGATATATGCGGAATGACCGAGAACTTCCTCCTCTGCCATGCGAACATATACGTTGGCACTCTTCTGGAACATCTCTGGTGCCTTGGTAGCATCGTCGAGGATGAGAAGAGACATTACGATGTCGCCAGTCATGTTGTAGAGACGGCGAGCCAAGAAGTCGTGAACAGCCTGGTCGTTAGCCTCCTTCACCTTGTTGATGGCAGCCTCATAAAGCTCAACGAGCTTGCCTACACGCTCCTTCAATGCCTTCAAGTCGTCGCTAACCTCGCTCTCCAACATCTCCTTGATGATGCCAAGGTATGTACCATTGGTGATGTAACGGATGGCAGCTACTACCTGCAACTGGGTGGTACCCTCATAGATAGAGAAGATTCGAGCATCGCGGAACAAACGCTGGCTCTTGTACTCCATGATGAAACCTGAACCACCGTGGATGCTGATGGCATCGTAAGCATTCTGGTTGGCATACTCAGAGTTCATACCCTTAGCCAATGGAGTGAACGCATCGGCAAGACGAGTGTACTTCTTCATCTCCTGACGCTCCTCTGGAGTCAACTTGGTATCGCGGGCAATGTCTTCCAATGCCTTGTAGATATCTACGTAGCGAGCGCAGCAGTAGAGGAGTGAACGACCAGCATCCAACTTAGCCTTCATTCTAGAAAGCATATCGTAAACAGCAGGGAAGTTGATGATCTTCTCACCAAACTGTGCACGCTCCTTAGCGTATGCCAAGCCCTCGTTGTAAGCTTCCTGCTCCACACCGACACTCTGAGCGGCGATACCCAGACGGGCACCGTTCATCAATGCCATCACGTACTTGATCAAACCGAGACGAGTGCTACCGCAAAGCTCTGCCTTGGCATTCTTGTAAACCAACTCGCAAGTAGGAGAACCATGGATACCGAGCTTGTTCTCGATGTGACGAACAGTTACGCCGCCATCACGCTTGTCGTAGATGAACATAGAGAGACCACGACCGTCCTTGGTGCCTTCCTCAGAACGAGCCAAAACCAAGTGGATGTCTGAGTCACCATTGGTGATGAATCGTTTCACACCATTCAAACGCCATGTGCCATCGGCATCTTGTGTAGCCTTGAGCATCACACGCTGCAAGTCAGAACCTGCATCAGGCTCTGTCAAGTCCATACTCATGGTCTCGCCAGCGCAAATGCGAGGGATGTACTTCTGGCGCTGCTCCTCTGATCCAAACTCATAAAGAGTGTCGATACAGCTCTGGAGTGACCAGATGTTCTGGAAACCAGCATCGGCAGCAGAGATAATCTCTGAAGCCATAGAGAACACTGCGTTAGGCAAGTTCAAGCCACCATAACGGCGAGGCATTGACAAGCCCCAGAGACCAGCCTTGCGGGTAGCCTCCAAGTTCTCGAAAGTCTTGCTAGCATAAATCATGCGGCCATTCTCCAAGTGAGGACCTTCCTGGTCTACGCTCTCAGAGTTAGGCTCGATGATGTTACCAGCTACATCGCCAGTAATATCAAGCAATCGCTTGTAGTTCTCGATAGCATCCTCGTAGTTAACAGGAGCATCTTCAAACTGGTCTTTTTCTACATAATTTCTTTCCTTCAAGTCCACTACGCGCTTCATGAGCGGATGGTTCAAGTGGAACTCTATCTCAGGATGGTCTGTATAATAATTAGCCATTTTGCTTTTCTTTATATATAAATAATGTGTATGATACCACGAAGCTTACTTAGAGTTCTGCTTGTAGTACTTGATGAGCTTAGGTACAACTTCCTCTACGGTACCATTGATCACGTAGTCGGCAATCTTGTTGATTGGAGCGTCTGGGTCGCTGTTGATGGAGATGATGATACCTGAATCCTGCATACCGGCGATGTGCTGGATCTGACCAGATATACCGCAAGCGATATATACCTTAGGATGAACGGTAACACCTGTCTGACCAATCTGGCGGTCGTGATCTACCCAACCTGCGTCAACGGCAGCACGAGAAGCGCCTACCTCGCCATGGAGCAAGTGAGCCAATTCGAAGAGCTGGTCGAAACCTTCCTTGCTACCCACACCGTAACCACCGGCTACAACGATAGGAGAGCCCTTCAAGTTGTGCTTGGCAGCCTCTACGTGGTGGTCGAGCACCTTCACTACGAAATCCTCGGCAGGAACATACTTGCTAACCTCTGGATAAACTACTTCCTTCTTGCACTCACCCTCGTAGATGTGCTTCTGCATCACACCAGAGCGAACGGTAGCCATCTGTGGACGGTGCTCTGGATTGACGATGGTAGCCACGATGTTACCACCGAAGGCAGGACGAATCTGATAGAGCAAACCATCATAGTGCTTGCCGCTCTTCTTGTCGTCGTAATCACCAATCTCAAGCTCTGTACAGTCGGCAGTCAAACCACTGGTCAATGAAGAAGAAACACGAGGACCGAGGTCACGACCGATCACTGTAGCACCCATCAGGGCAATCTGTGGATTCTCCTCCTTGAAGAGGTTGACGAGAATGTCAGTATGAGGAGCTGAAGTGTATGGGAACAAACCCTCAGCATCGAAAACAAATAACTTATCTACACCATAAGGGAGAATCTGGTCTTCCACCTTACCCTTGATGCCAGTACCGGCAACGATGGCATGAAGCTCCACGCCCTGCTGGTTGGCGAGCTTACGACCCTTGGTGAGCAATTCTTGAGATACCTCGGCAACGGTTGTGCCTTCTACCTCGCAATATACAAATACGTTGTTCATAATTTCTTTCACAATTTCAGATTGGGATTATCCGATAATACTTTCGTCCAACAATTCCTTTACCAAGCTGTCGATGTCCTCATCGCTGCCTGTAAGGGTCTTGCTCTCCTTTGCCTGGAACACGATGTTCTTCACAGCCTTCACCTTGGTAGGTGAGCCGCTCAGACCGCACTGTGCAGGGTCGCCATCTACATCGGCCACGCTCCACTGGTTGAGAGTCAGGTAAGGGCGCTCCTCATAGAGGTGAGCCCAAGGCTCGTCACCCTTGCGCTCCATAGGGCAAGTAGCGTATTTGTACTTCATCACGAGTTTCACATTGCAAGGACGGCATGGGGCTGCGCTTCCGTTAACAGTGATAACCACTGGCAATGGAGCCTCTACTGTCTCCACACCACCATCAATGTGGCGGCGGATAGTAGCCTTGCCATTCTCTACCTTGAGGATTTCCTCGGCATATGTAACCTGGTTCAATCCCAACTTCTGTGCTACCTGTGGACCCACCTGTGCGGTATCACCATCGATAGCCTGGCGACCACCAATCACGATATCTACGTCACCAATCTTCTTGATACCCGTAGCGAGGGCGTAAGATGTAGCGAGTGTATCAGCGCCAGCGAAGAGACGGTCGGTAAGCAACCAACCTGTATCGGCACCACGATAAAGACCCTGGCGGATAACCTCACCAGCACGTGGAGGACCCATTGTCAAAATACCAACTGTAGAACCTGGATTCTGCTCCTTCAAACGAAGAGCCTGCTCCAATGCGTTCAAATCTTCAGGATTGAAGATAGCAGGAAGGGCTGCACGATTGACGGTGCCTTCGGCGGTCATCGCATCCTTACCCACATTTCTTGTGTCAGGTACTTGCTTGGCAAGTACTACGATTTTTAAACTCATATTTATTAATGGTTATTGTTATAATATTCTTAAGCTGTTAGTGTTTCGTAAAGGAACACGACCGCAAAAGTACCAATTTTTTGCGTTTTACCCAAATATTTCGTAATAAAAATGCACAAAATAGCTAACTTTGTGCGCAAAACGGAATATTTGTGCAGGTTTTTCTTGGAAGAATGAAAGATTTATTGTAGCTTTGTAGGCAGAAAACAACAAAAAGAAAAGTAGCTAAAATAAATGAAGAAAGTTTTTGTAAGTGGTTGTTATGACTTATTGCACAGCGGCCACGTTGAGTTTTTTAGACAGGCTTCCCAGTATGGCGACCTCTATGTGGGCATCGGCTCCGATGAGACCATCTTGGGCTACAAGCATCATAAGACGTTCTATCCCGAGCAGGAGCGTCTCTTCATGGTGAAGTCTATCCGTTACGTGAAGGATGCGTTTATCAATCAGGGCAGCGGCATCATGGATTTTATCCCTACGGTGGATATGGTGAAGCCGGATGTCTTTGTGGTGAATGCCGATGGCAGCAGCGAGACCAAGCGCAAGTTTTGTGAGGAGCGGGGCATCGAGTATGTGGTATTGGAGCGCACGCCTGCCGAGGGATTGACGGCTCGTTCCAGCACGGACATCAAGGATTCTACCTGCCAATTGCCTACTCGTATCGACTTGGCTGGCACTTGGATAGACCAACCCTACGTGAGTTGTTTGGCTCCGGGCTGGGCGATAACGGTGTCGATTGTGCCAACCTTCGAGGTGCGTGAGCGTTGCGGACTGTCTACTTCTACTCGCAATATGATCAAGAAGATATGGCCGGTGAAGTTGCCTGATATGAATCCAGAGATTCTGGCTAAGTTGGTGTTCTGCTTCGAGAACGATCCTGAGCGTAGCGATGGCATCGTGAGTGGGGCACAGGATAGCATCGGCATCTGTATGCCGGGCTTGTGCCGTCATTATTATAACAACCGATTCTGGCCGGAGAAGTTTGAGACTTGCCATGATGAGGATGTGCTCAGCTGGTTGGAGAGCCATCTCTGCATGATTCCGATGGAGCCTCGTCGCCCAGGTTGCTCTGTGGTAGAGGGCAAGGACATCACCGAACCTAAGGTGAAGGCACTAGCCCAGGCTGCCGATGATTGCTGGCATGCCATTCTCCAGAAAGACTTTGCTGCCTTCGCTTCCGCCTTCAAGGCTTCGTTTGAGGCGCAGGTGGCTATGTTTCCAGCCATGATACAGGGCTGCGTACAGGGATTTATAGATGAGTATTCTGCTCTGCCAGATGTGCATGCCTGGAAGATGCCGGGTGCTGGTGGCGGTGGCTATCTGGTCTTGGTGGTAGATGACGTGAAGGCTTTCAAGGAGCATCATCCTGATGCTATCCAGCTGTTGATAAGAAGAAAATAGGTAGGAGAAGTTTACCCGAATTAAAGTGATAAATCATGAGTAAGATAGTAGACAAGAAATATCTGTTTTCTTTTGCCCTTATCGCCTCGCTCTTCTTCTTTTGGGGATTTGCTCATAGCATACTAGATATCTTGAACAAGCATTTTCAGGATGCGCTGGTCATTTCCAAGTCGCATTCGGCATTGCTTCAGGCGATGGTATATGGTGGCTATTTCATCATGGCTTTGCCTGCTGGAGCCATTATCCGCAAGTGGGGATATAAGGTAGGTGTTATCACGGGCTTGATGCTTTATGGCATCGGTGCCCTGCTTTTCATTCCGGGCGAGAGCTTGATGTCATTTGAGTTCTTCCTGCTTTGTCTCTTCATTATCGGATGCGGACTTACTTGCTTGGAGACGGCGGCTAATCCATACGTTGCCGTGTTGGGCGATGAGGCTACGGCTCCATCTCGCCTGAATCTGGCCCAGTCGCTCAATGGATTTGGCTGGATAGTGGGTCCGTTGGTAGGAGGCTTGGTTGTGTTTAGTGGAGAAGATGGCAATAGCGGTTCGGTAGCTCTGCCGTATGCTGTGATAGGAGTCATCGTATTGGTCGTGGCATTCATTTTTAGCAGAATCCGATTGCCGGAGATAGTGGATGATGTATCTGATGCATCGGAGAAATCTTTGGATTCTTCTGATGCCCCTATATATAATAAGGTGGAAAATGCTGATAGCGGTAAGATGGATCAGTCCTTGTGGCATTCCTCTGTGTTTGTCTTCGGTCTGATAGCCCTCTTCTTCTATGTGGCAGCACAGACGGGTGTGAATAGTTTCTTCATCAATTATGTTACGGAGAAGGTTCCTTCTGTCTCCCCTCGCACGGCGGCATTGTTGTTGTCCTTTGGCGGTATGGGCATGTTCTTTGTGGGCAGATTGGCAGGCAGCTGGCTGATGAATCGCATCGCTGCCAGCAAGGTGTTGTTGGCTTGTGCGGTGGGCGGCATCCTCTGTATGCTGGGCGTTATCTTTGGCTCAGGCACATTGGCTCTCGTGGCTTTGGTGCTCACTTATCTATGTGAGGCAACGATGTTTCCTACGATATTCGCCCTGTCGCTCAATGGCTTGAGTGTCAGCAATACAAAGCGAGGCTCGTCATTCCTCATCATGAGCATTGTGGGCGGTGCCATTGCCCCAGTGGTAATGGGCGCTATCGGTGAAGCCAATATGGCGATAGGTTTCATCATTCCGCTCATCTGCTATCTCGTCATCGCCGTCTTTGCGATGAAAGTAGTGAGAAAGTAATTCTAAGATGGTATAAAAAATCCCAGACGATTCTTTTCGCCTGGGATTTTTGTAATAAGCTATAAACTATAGACTGTTTACTATAAACTCTTAATTTATTCAAAGCTTTTCAGTCTTGCGATATACTTGCCGAGGATATCGAACTCGATGTTTACCACGCTTCCTACTTCGATATTACAGAAGTTGGTGTTCTCACGAGTATATGGGATGATGGCGACAGTGAAAGTGTTGTCGGTAGGCTCACAAACGGTGAGCGAAACGCCGTTCACGGTTACGCTGCCCTTATCCACAGTGAAGTAACCCTTGCGAGCCATCTCACGATTCAGTTCATATTCGAAGGTGAAATAGGTAGAACCGTCTGCATCCTTCATGGCGATGCACTTGGCTGTCTCATCCACGTGACCCTGAACGATATGACCGTCCAGTCTGCCATTCATCACCATTGATCGCTCCACGTTCACCTTGTCGCCCACCTTGAGCAGTCCCAGGTTGCTGCGCTCCAAGGTCTCCTTCATGGCAGTAACGGTATAAGTATTGTCCTTGATTTCCACTACGGTGAGGCATACGCCATTGTGGGCAACGCTCTGGTCGATGCCCAACTCATCTACGAAAGAACATGACAGGGTGAAGTCGATGTTCTCCTGATCGTGCTTGATGGCCACAACGGTAGCCATCTCTTCTACTATTCCACTAAACATAAGCTTTCTTTTATATATTTTATTTGGGGTGCAAAGTTATTGCATTCATTGCAAACAACCAAATTATTTAAGTTCTTTTATCTTCTCGTTCATCTTCTTTGGTGCTTGGCAGTGGTACATCGTGGGCATCGGTACCTTGTTTGCCATGGTATATGTGGGCATAGTAGTGAAGAAGGTAGGCAAGCCTATATATAATTAAGGTATAAGGGCATGAGGATTTCCTTCTCATGCCCTTATTTCGTATGATTAATCATTAAAAGTTTCGACTATACTCGATTTTTTTGATGTTTTAGTTGCTTTTTTCGAGTATAGACGAAAATCTTGTTAAAAATGCAGATATTTTCGTCTATACTCGAAAAAAGTGCTATCTTTGCAGAAAAAATGAGTATGAACGAAAATATAGAATCAGTAAAGAAGTATAATCTTTGGTTTGGTAATACCATTGATGCCGGATTTCCGCGTCCGCTTTATACCGCAAGCATCGACCAATACCTTGGTAGCAAGATAGTAAAGGTGCTTACGGGACAACGACGTGTGGGGAAAAGCTATATCTTGCGCCAAACAGCCATGCATCTGATGCAGCAGGGTGTTAGTGGCAATAATATCATCTTTATCAATCGAGAACTGACGGCATTCGATTTTATCGAAAATTATAAGGATTTGGATGCTTTCATTCATCTCTATCGCCAAGAACTGAAACCTGAAGGTCGCATCTATATCTTTATAGATGAAGTGCAGGATATTGATGGTTGGGAGCGAGTGGTCAATTCGTTGTCTCAAGACTATACGGAAGATTATGAGATTTTTATCACAGGTTCCAATTCCAAGATGTTTTCAGGCGAGTTGTCTACACTTCTGTCTGGTAGATATGTGGAGTTTCGTATTTTCCCATTGTCTTATGAGGAATATACAAGCATTCATCAGTTGGGCATTGGCAGAGAAAGTTATATGCGATATATGGCTGACGGAGGATATCCTGAATTGGTACATTTTCAGTCGTCAGATGTGAAGCGCAACTACATATCTGGTTTGAAGGATACAGTATTGCTGAAAGACATCATTCGTCGATATACCATTCGTGATGTACGATTACTTGAAGACCTGTTTGCCTATCTGGTTAACAATTCCTCTAATTTGCTCTCTGTTACCAATATCACCAATTTCATCAAGAGCAAGGGGCGCAAAACTTCCTATGATACCGTGTCGGCATATCTGGGATATATAGAAGAGGTGTATCTTGCCCATCGTGCTTTGCGCTATAACATCAAGGGCAAGGAGACGCTTTCGGGCAGTTGCAAATATTATATGAACGACCTCTCGTTTAAGAATTACCTCTATGCAGGATTGGGGTATGGAACGGGCTATCTTTTGGAAAATCTGGTCTATCTGGATTTGTTGCGTCATGGATATGATGTCTATGTGGGCAGTGTAAGGGATAAGGAGGTGGATTTCGTAGCCATCAAGAATGACCGCACCATTTATGTTCAAGCCACCTATATGCTGATAGATGAGCAAACGATAGAGCGAGAATATGCCCCATTGGAGTGTATCGCTGATAATTATGAGAAGATAGTAGTATCACTCGATGACCTCCAACTGCCATCTCGCAATGGCATCAAGCATGTGAGGGCTTGGGATTTGGCACAGATACTATAACTTGGGCTGTTGCGTGTAGCTATATTTTGTATCAGGTAGCTATATATGATAAGGTATAAGGGCATGAGAAGGAAATCCTCATGCCCTTATGCCTTATTAGAATTCGTACTTCTTGCCCAATATCTTGTTGATGCTTTGGATGAGGATGTGGTAGGCAGGATTTCCCATGGCTCCGTGCCCATGACCGGCTATCTCATAAAGTTCTGTGTCGGGGCGACCTACAAGATTCATCATTCTCCACATATAGGCGTTCTCCTCGTATCTGCCAAAGAGTTCTATGTTTCTGTCGCCAGTAATCAGGATGAGTGGGGCGGCATCTTTTCTTACGTGGAAGAGGGGAGCATACTTGTCGATGGTAGGCTGGAGGTTGTCGATGCCATTCATCTTTCGATAAGCAAAATGGCTGATCATCTGGCCACTGAATGGTATCAAACCTGCGATATTATTGGCATCCACTCCATATCGGTTGAGCCATTCTTTGTCTAGACCGAGCATTGCTGTGATATAGCCGCCTGCAGAATGACCAGATACAAAGATCTTCTTATTGCTACCGCTATACTTGTCGATATTCTTGAAAACCCAAGCCAAGGCTGCTGCGCAATCATCCAGGCATTGGTCGATGGTGACGGTTGGGAGCAAGCGATAGTTCACGCCCACGATGGTATAGCCTTGGTTCATCAGTTGTGAAGGCAACTGCTTGCTGCCACTGGTAAGACCACCGCCATGAAACCATACCACGACAGGGCAGTCCTTCTGCTTCTTTTCATAGTAGATGTCGAGCTTGCATCGCTCATTTACGTAAGCATCCTTGTTGCTCTTGTACTGGATGTTGTTTACGATAGTGGCTTCATTCTTGTTTGCGCTTTGTGCGCTGATGCCCAGTGTGCATATAGCCAAGAGCATCGTCAGTAAGATTTTTCTCATTGTTTGTCTTTTTAATTGGTTATTTTATGAGTTGTACTTTTAGAATGCAAAAGTACAGCTATCCCAGCAGATAACCAAATTAGAGTTAGCTTTTTAGTAGAATTTAATAGTCTCTCTATTTCTTGGGGTGTCATGAGTGTCAAGTGTCATGAGTGTCATTAAGAAAATTCAAATTCGCTATTTTTGATATGTTTTTTGCGAAATCGTTAATGACACTCATGACACTTGACACTCATGACACTCGCTTCCTCTTTTTTCCTGCGTCCCGATGTATTTCTTTTTTCGTGGCGAGGAAAATATATTTTCGTCGGGAGGCTGTGCTTCGTTCAGAGGAATCTCCGTGTTACCTCTTTGATTTGATATGCTCTGTTAGTTGAAATAGTAATATTTTGTAACTCCTACACTCGCATAGTTTGTTACAACGTAACTATACGACTTCGGTAGTTTCAATCCTTCACATGAAGAACTGGAATTTTTAGATGCTACTCCTAAAAGATGTGAGCCGCCAGAATCAGTACTTGAGTTACATAAAAATATCTTGCCACCAACCTTGCTTGTCCATTTGTAATAATTGTAATAAGATCCATTTGGTGTTCCTCCATTTTTTCCCACTGTAACGCCATATACAGAAACTCTCTCTATGGTGAAACCTGATGCAGGATCTGATGAACCTCCGCCGGAACCAGAACCGCCACCAAAATAGTTGTTTCCTTCAATATCTATATAATTTGAAGAAGGGAGAGAATTTACGGGTTTTACATGTTTGTCAAAATAATTAAGTTTTTCTCTACTGTCAAAATTGTTAAAGCATAACAAGTAGGTGTCATCAGGATAAGACTGACACGAAACATATTTGTACGAACTTATTTCGCCATAAATCAAATATATATAGCCATCATGATACCAGTCTGAATACTCTCCAAGACCATTTATGTTTTGAATTGTGAATTTTAGTCTTTAATTTAATATTGAAAAGTGCCCAAGAATTTCTAAGTGATTTTCTTGGGCATTTTTAATGTTATAGTGATTGTTATGTCCGATTTAACAATATCAGTTCATAGTTTTTTAGCCCTACCCATCTTTCAAACTTCCAGCTTTCTTATCATATTGTGTTCAACCTGAAGGCAGAAACGCTCATAGGAGTTTGGGCTCTGCAGGATCCGATTTTTTATACCATTATCGATACCACTATCTCCTCCGAAGGCCAATGGGGCAGATAGAGCAGGGGGCGGGGTGTGCCGCCAAGCCCAGTCCAATCTATCCTTTTCACGTAGTCGAAGTCGGGAGGACCGAAGTCAAAACTTCTGCCGTAGAGGACGATGGCTCCACGACCTTCGTCGATCTTCCAAAGTCCTCCACCGTATGTGCATTGTTCGCCAGGAGCCAACATGTCTCTGTGCAAATAGACGTGACCGAACTTCAGTACGCCGTCTCTATTGATAATGAATTTCTGAAACATTACTCTTTACTTCCAAAACAATTTGTCGATGAAGTCGTATCGCTTCTCCATCTGCTCGTCTGCCTTCACCGTGGTGTTGACATCTATCTGGAGCACAGGTGCTACTGCCTTGCCATTGGTGGATGGCCATTCTACGAGCCCCAAGCCGTTAGGATTGCCTGTCTTCACGAAGTTGACGTAGTATTGGCTGAAGATATCGCTCACCATGTAATCTTCTGGCTGCCAATCATATACTCGGTTGGTAGGCAGTGTGCCCATTGCGTACTCGATGTCGGCAGAGTGAACGGCTCCTTTGTCTTGTGGCATCTGGGGTTGTCCTTCCTTGGCATCCACTACGCCGCCAGCCAGTCCTGCCACCTTTCCCTTGATAGCCATGGCTGGGCGAGGATGGCAATAACGATAGCGATATACTGGTTGACCGCTTGTGAGCTTGTGCATGTTGCCCCACTTCCAAGTGGAGTAATCGAGGAAGAGGTCGGAGGCGAGATTGATGCCTGGCTGCTCCAGCACATCCTTGTCGCTGTTGATGCCATAGAGACGGAATGCCTCATCCACGTTGTCGCCAAACATCACCTTGGCTCCAGCTTTCAAATTCTCTACCGTAGGTTGTTTGCCGGCGAGCACTGCCCATGGCGACATCTCCTGATTATTGCCACCGATGAGCAAAGGCACCTTGGTCTGATTGCCCTTGGCGAAAGTCTCGGTAGGCTGTTCGGTCAGGAAATAGCCGTCGATGTTATAGGTTGGGATGGCTTTGACGGCGGCAAGTTTCATCAGTTCCTCGGCAGGGAGGGCACGCAGGTCCTTGATGTTCTTCTTGCCAATCTGTTTGGCTAATTCCACGCCTTTATGTTCGGCTTCCTTCAAGGTAAGGACCTTGTTGAATCCCATCACCGAACCGCTTGAACCCATTGCTTGCGCAAAGAGACCTTGGCAGAGTGGGGATGCCATCAAGGCACTGACCGACATACTTCCGGCAGACTCGCCAACGATCGTGATGCGGTTTGGGTCGCCACCGAATGCCTCGATGTTGTCCTTCACCCATCTGATGGCAGCCACTTGGTCCATGAAACCATAATTGCCTGAGCCTTTGTAAGATGTCTCCTTGGAGAGTTGAGGATGGGCAAAGAATCCGAAGATGCCCTCACGATAATTGGCGGTGATGGAGATGATGCCCTTTCGAGCCATGGCATCGCCTGCATATCGAGGTTCGCTGCCACTTCCTGCCATCAGTCCGCCGCCATTGAAGTAAATGAGCACAGGCAGATGTTCCTTCATCGTCTTGGCTGGAGTCCAGATATTTAGATAGAGGCAGTCCTCGCTGTTCACCTTGGTACCGAAGTTCATATCTCCGAAGAGCGCTTCCTGCATAGGGTTAGGACCATATTCGGTAGCTTTTCTCACTCCCTCCCATTTCTGCACAGGTTGTGGAGCCTTCCAACGGAGATTGCCTACAGGTGGGGCTGCGAAAGGTACGCCCTTGAAGATGGTGATGCCAGAGAGGTCTTTGCCTTCGAGGATGCCCTCGGCGGTCTTTACTTGCGTTTGTGCCATCATACTCATGGAGAAGAGCAGTGTGGCGAGAGATAATGTCGTTTTCTTCATTGTCTTGATAATTTGTTAGTTGTTACTATTTTGCGTTGATGGTCATCAATTTCTTGATAATCAAACTTCTTTTGCAAAAGTACGAAAAATAATTGAGATAGATTTGTTTTATAGCTATATTTTTTATAATTTTGCACATTATAATATATAAACATTTGAAGACAATGGAAATCAAGGAAGGATATATGCCCTTCATGGGCTATCAGACATATTATCGTATCGTGGGTAAAACGGAGGAGGGCAAGAGCCCTATCATCCTCTTGCATGGTGGACCAGGCAGTACCCACAACTATTTCGAACTATTGGATAGAGTAGCGGAATCAGGAAGAGCCGTCATCATGTACGACCAGTTGGGCTGTGGCAACTCATACGTGGAGGGACATCCCGAACTCTGGACTCCTGAGACTTGGCTCAACGAACTCTGTGCGCTCATCGACTATCTCCACATCGACCATTTTCATCTCTTAGGACAGTCGTGGGGCGGTATGCTCACCATCATCTATCTGATAGAGAAGCAAGCAAAGGGCGTGAAGTCCGCCATTCTCAGCAGCACTCTTTCGAGCAGCAAGCTTTGGGCAAGTGAGCAACATCGCATGATCAAGTTTATGTCGGAGGAAGACCAGCGTGCCATTGCCGAGGCTGAGGCGAAGGATGACTTTTCGAGCGAGGCGTATGCCAAGGCGAATGAGCACTTCATGCTCCTGCATTGTGCCGGTGAGGTGACGGAGGATAGCCCAGAGTGTCTTCGCCGAAAGAAGCGTGCTGGTGCTGAGGCTTATCTCTATGGTTGGGGACCAAACGAATACACTCCTACGGGTACACTCCGTGATTATGATTACACCGACCGCCTTGGCGAGATACAAGTGCCATGCTTGGTGATGAGTGGCACCAACGACCTCTGTACTCCATTGGTGGCAAAGACCCTCTATGATGGTATCTCCGATTCCAAGTGGCATCTCTTCGTAGGAGCCCGCCACATGCCTTTCGCCGAGCAAAACGATGAGTATTGCCAGGTGTTGGAAGAATGGTTGGGGGAGAAAGATTAGGCTCTTTGGAATTATTTGAAGCGATTCAATTCCTCATTACCAGCACCCTTACCCTTGTATCGGTTCTTAGATGTATTAAAGTTATATTGCAATGTCAAGAGCAGGGAACGGCTATCGCTGGTGCTGCTTTGCCAAAGCGTGACATCCTTATTGTAGAATAGTATGTCACGATTGCTCTTGTTGAAGATGTCGTTAGCTTCAAGCGTAACCGAGAAACGATTCTTGCA
Source organism: Candidatus Segatella intestinihominis (assembly GCA_900548535.1). GTDB lineage: Bacteria > Bacteroidota > Bacteroidia > Bacteroidales > Bacteroidaceae > Prevotella > Prevotella intestinihominis. Next base: position 26,915 of record URLG01000021.1, read on the forward strand.
GAAAGCCTTGTAAAGTTTGGCATTGAGGCTAGAGGAAGAACTGAGCTGCATGTTCTCCTTGTTTCCACGGCTGTTCCATTCCATATCAATGTTCATCCAAATGTCGCCAGGCAGATGGATGGCATTCTGGAACTGTACGATTCCCAATGGATTGCCGAAGGACTTGTGCTCGCCCAAATATTCCCCGGAAAACCATTGCTTGATAATACCGGCATTGACCTTTGGTTGCCAAATTCCAATATGGAATTGTGCGCCGAGGAATGCTTGTAACTCTTGTATCTTGGGCGCATTCTCCATGGTGAGATACTTCATCTCTCCATTTTCTCCGTAAGGTTTTGAGATGTTGATGATGGCATCCTTTTTGTAATCGTATGATACCTTTGCAAAGAATTGCTTCCATGCCCCCATCAGTTCCACGGAATGAATCTTGACAGGAGAAAGATAAGGATTGCCACTTCCCAAGAGCAAACGATTGACATAGGTGACTGTGCCATCCAGGTCTTCGTATGATGGACGCTGCGTCTTGCTGGTGTAACTCAATGCCCATTGTGTCTTTCCTATCTCTGTAGAAATAGACAAGGAAGGAAACACATTGTTATAAGTCTTGCTTTGGTCTTCCTTGAGCTGTCCATTCTCCGTATATTTGAAGGTGACATGCTCATAACGAAGTCCTGCCTCAACTGCGATTTTACCCAACTGCTGACCAATAGAGAAGAAACCTGCCATATTCTTCTCGTCACTCTTGGTATTGCTATTGCCAATGGTAGCCATATTGATATGGAAATCATTCAACATCTGCGAGGCGATATATTCATTGCCCACTTCGATTTGTCCTTTCCACAGAGGATAGCTCAATACCAACTTTTCTGCAAACATTCGGGAGTGTCCGATGCTCGTAGAAGCCACCATTTTCTGCTGTTGATTCCCATTTGTCTCTTCCTGATCGGAAGTTTCTCGCTTCTTTCTCCACATATAATCCATGTTGAAGTCGATGCCTAGTTTGCCTACCTCACCATTATAATAGATATTGGCATGGTGTTTTGGCACAGTATGCACTCTCCCTCTTTTTACTGCGGAAACTTCTTCGTTCAACTCTCCATCAGCATACGATGTCGAACTATAATCGGAATTCGGCTTCTGCAAAGCAGCTCCATTCATATAGTAAGCACCGATAGAATGATGCTCGTTGATCATCCAAGAGAATCCAAACTTGCCAAAGAACTCGTTGTTTCTCATGTGGTTGAAGCTCTTTATATTCTGAAGCCAAGAGGTGGAACCTTGTGTTTCGATGTTCATGTTTTCAAGACTATAGAATTTACCACCATAATAGTTGAGATTGGTGAATAGTTCCAGTCCATCTGTGCGATATTTCAAGTTGGCTTGCTCCATGCTAGAGAAATAGTGTCGAAAACCATTTTGCGCACGAAGCGTTCCTCCAAAGCCTTCACCTTGTGGCAACTTGGTGCGAATACGGATAACAGACTTGACGGAGGCGTCATACTTGGCACCAGGATTGGTGATGACTTCCACATTCTTGATGTCTTGCGAATTGAGCTGTGAAAGTTCATTATTGTCTTGTATGGCACGACCATTAATATATATAAGAGGTGTACCCTTGCCAAACACCTCGAAGTTTCCATCTCTGCCAGTGACCATTGGTATTTGTCTAAGCACATCATTCGCCGTTCCTGCATGTTCTAACTGGGAGTTGGCAACCGTTGTAACCAAAGCATTGCCCTTGATGGCGACAACGGGGCGTGACGATTTCACCACGACCTTTTGCAGATGCATGGTTGCCTCTTTCAAGGTGATATTGCCAATCTTACCGGTATCAAAGGTACGAGTTTGCGTCTGATAACCTACGCAACTCACCTTCACGATGGCTTTTCTCACCTCGCAAGGTATGACAAACTGGCCATTTTCATTGGTTACACCACCAGTAATGAAAGAAGAATCTTGTACATTCAACAAGCTGACATTGGCAAAATCCACAGGATGATGCTGGACATTCACAACTCGTCCCATCATCTTGGTAGGTGTCTTTTGGGTGCATTCCACAAAGATGTTCTTACCATCTATCGTCATTTTCATGGGATAAAATCCGATGATTTGTTTGATAGCTTCAGGGGCAGTACGATTCACGACCTGAGTTGTCACCGTGAAGTCTTCCAACTCATTATACATGAAGTTGATACGATAATCACTAGTGCTTTTTGCAAGTGTAGTAAGTGCTTCCGACATAGAAGTATTGCGGAAGTTATGGCTGATACGCTGGGCACGGATGGGCTGAATGTGAAGCATCAATAGCACAACCCAACATGCCATCAACTTGATATATTCTTGTTTTTTCATTGCTTTCTGTTTTTTACTCGACAATCAAAGTCTTCCCCTCAGAGTGAATGTTCACTTTCTCAAAGTGATTCATCAGCTCGATGATTTCATCCAGGTTCATTTGCTCTGTCAGTTGGAGATAAAGACGAATGTGCCTTGAAGACTCATTCTTATAAACCACCTGAACATTATAATGCTGGGCGATAGGCTGCAAGATAGCCTGGAGTTCCATGTCTTCATAGAGCAGAGGGAGTTTGGTGGAAACGCTATCATTTACGGCACCTGTCTTCTGTACTGTTGTTGCAACGAGTCGGACAGAATCCTTGTTCTCGGCTTCCTCCTTTACCATATTTGTATTATGGGAAGGAGAAGTTTGGAACGAATGGTATGCCAAATGTATGGCTGAGAATGTGAAGCCTGATACTACGAGTACTGCCACTATTGCAGCTACTTTTCTCATCGGACTCCAAAGGGTTGCCGTCTTCGCTGGTATCTTCTCCTTTGGCTCTATACCCATATTGCCCAACTTCTTTTCCTTCAACTTTTCCCACTCCTCATCCATAGAAGGTAGGTTGATCTCTTCATCCTTCTTTTGAGAATCAAGAGCTTGATGAACATTCACGATCTGTCGGTACATTTCTAAAGTTTCCTCATCCCCAAGAATCTCGTTTTTCTGGGTCTCGGAATATGCGGTAGGATTCTCCAATAGATCGAGAAGAATATCCCATTTATCAGTATGTGATGAATCTTGTTTCATATTTTCATTCCTTTCTTTTGTTTGTAATAAGATCTAAAGCCAGGACGTCTTCAAGCCTCTTCACTTAAGTTTATCTATAAGTCTTTCAATTTATCTCTCAGCGTTCGCAAACCTTTTACGATATGTTTGTTCACAGCCGAGATGCTGATGCCCAATTCTTCTGCCGTTTCCTTATACGACATTTGCTCGCCAAAACAGAGGCGAATCACGGAAGCAGTTTGTGGCGTAAGGTCATGGTCTATGCAGTGGACCGTAGCTTGCCATCTTTCTTCCAACTGTGCATCTTGTTCTACCTCTAACGGAAGAAGCTGCTGTAATCGTTCGTCCCGTTTCTTTTGAGCGATGAGATTGAGACAAGCATTTTTCACGCTTTGCATGAGATAAGATGAGGCGGTCTCCTCTTTTACGTCATGCTCCCACAACTTGGAAAAGACATCGCTTACCACATCTCTTGCCTCCTCATTGTCATGGAGCAAGGCAAAAGCTAAGCGATACATCCTTTCGTAGTTGGCACGAAAAAGCTGTTCCATCTGTTTTCCTTTTTTCCCTGTCATTTCTTTTTTTCTTGTTTCTATGCTTATATACAAACAAAAGGAGATTCAATCACCCCTAAAGATGAAGTTTTTTATGAAAAAAAGGTGTTGTCCCTAAGTTGGTAAACATAGAGATAACACCTATTGTATTTTCTTCTAACCTAATAACTCTACGATTTCTTATAGTTTGCAGCATATCTTTTATCGTTTTGATGATGCGCAAAAGTACTATAAAATATCGAAAAATAAGCAGAAAAACATAGAAAAGTGCCGATACTGGTGCCAAAAGTCGATTTTTTATGCGCTTTTGGCACCACTATCGGCATTTTTTAGTAATCTGAATACGATACGAAAGCCTCTAATTGCTTCTCTATTTCAGCGAAAGGTACATTGAGGTCAAGAGTGCGGAAGTATATGGTATTGCCATCGGCAAGTTTCATACTTCCATTGGGTGTGATGTCTTCGTCTGTTTTAGCATAAAGCAACATGCCATCCACTTTGCCCGAATGTAGTTTGTCCTTGTTCATGACATACGTATGAATTTGGTACAAGTTGTTAGAATGTATTGTCGCTTTGTCAAATTGCACTTGCATGGTATGTCCATAATACTTAGTATCAATGATGAGCGTTCGGTCATTGACACTAAGTAAAATGTCTGTTTGCATGATAGGAAGAACATGAGTGGAAGATACTTCTCGGTCGATATTCCAATCTATTTGTGCAGCTTGAGCCTTGTATTCAGGATGTTTAGCCCTATAGTATTCTAAGACAAACTTTTCGAAAAGGCGACAAAGATGTTCATCCGTAAATGATTTCATCTTATATTTTCCCTTTTCAGTTGTCATCAGAATATCTTCGGTAAGGAAATAACAGACATAAAGCAACATTTGATAGGACTTGTTATTTCTGTCGAATGTCAGCATGTTCCATTTTACCGTGCTTAGTTCGATGATGTCGATGCCTGAAAAGAACAACATGAGATTCTTTAGCTTAGTTTTTTGATCTTTTTTGATATTCCCATGCTTAAGAAGCCCAAAGACAGTTGCTTTTATAATCTGATTGAAGATGTTGTTTTCCGACAACTCATCATATTCACAACCGATTTCTTGCTTTCTGCATAACTTGTTTTGGATGGTAGCATTCAAGTCAAGTTTTCCGCGAAGGGTAGGGAGTGAGTCTTTGCGAATGATATATTGTTTGAAGATACCTTGTTTCAGTTGGCATGAGAGACCCTTGATGAGAATTTCGGCAAACAATTGTTGTATGTTGTCGAAATTCTCACCAGCAATATCTTCATAATTATTCTGCTTTAGCTCACGAAAAGCATAAGTGAGCATATAGTAGATGTTGAGTATGAATATGTTCTTGTCTTTCGTCATTTGAGAGAATCTAATAGTTTTGCAACAGCCGTTTGATACTTTGAATTGTCGTCAAACCAATATTCTCTGAGCATTGGCTTGATGTCGTATTCCACGATGTTTTCCAACCACAAATCGTTGATGTCATTTGGCTTGGAAGAGCAGAAGTAACTGTGGCCGATACAGAATCCTGAACCAAGTGAATCGTCATTGATAATGTCATGGTTGAGTGAAACTATGGCATTGACAACTTTATCAAACTTATCATTTCCTATGGACTCTTGATATTTCTTGAAACCTTCTGTGTCAAATCCAGGAGTCATTTCATAGAAACTAAATCGACGGCGCAAGGCATAGTCTATCATGGCAAGGCTTCTGTCTGCTGTATTCATCATACCTATTATATATAGGTTGCTTGGCACGCTGAACATTTCGCCATTATAAGCTAATTTGATTTCTGTGTCTCGATAGTCTTTTTCTATCAGCATCAACAATTCACCAAATATCTTGCTCAAATTTCCTCGGTTTATTTCATCTATGATGAAGAAATAGTCTTTGTCAGGATTGCTTTGGGTTCGTTTACAGAAGTTATAGAATACTCCTTTTTTTAGTTCGAATCCGCCATCCTCGTTAGGTCGATACCCCATTATGAAATCCTCATAGCTATAGTTTTGGTGGAATTGGATGAATTCGATTCTTGATTCGTCTATTTCACCCATCATGGAGTAAGCTAATCTCTTGGCGGAGAAAGTCTTACCTACGCCAGGTGCTCCTTGAAGGATGATGTTCTTCTTGTTTTGCAAGAGTGAACGCAACTTGGTATAGTCTTCTTTGCTCATATACACATCTTTGAGGAAGTCCTCTTTGGTATAGGATTCCAACTGTTTGTTGTCTTCTTTTGGATTAGCTTCTCTGATGAGATCTATCAGGTATTCATATTCGTCAGGTGTAACCTTGAAAAGCGAACCATTCTTGTTTTGGATGAATTCCATGCTTTTTAGCTCCTGTGCATCTTTGAATGTAGCGTAGTCGATAGGATATTGCAGAGATTCTATTTTCTTGAAGCAAATGTGCTGTCCATCGGATGGTGTGTCGATTTCGGCAATGGCAACGATTTGTTTCACTGGGTTGGCCTCATATCCTATGACAATATCCCCTTTCTTGGCATTCACGAAGTTCTGAAAGATTCTTCGTGGATTGCCATTCTCATTATAAAGAGTATAGTCTTGGATTTCACCGACCTTCATCTTGGAGAAACTCCAAATCTTAGGACTGGCTACGAGCCACCAATATTGCTTGTCGATATCGTCCTCAGTCCCATTTGTTGTATTAGTAGTCTGACCATAGTCTGATTCTTTTAAAATCGTAAGCAAATCTTCATAATAGTCAAAGATGTCCTTGTTTCCTTTTTGTTGCATCAGGAAAGCTTGAAGTTTTGATATGGGCATAGCTTTAGCGCCAACCAAACCAAACTGAGTTGCCAATTTTACAAGCATGTCTTTCTTGTAAATGGGGACAAGTTGGTTGTTGGAGTATAAGAATGCTATCTTCCATTTTAGGGCATCGCCTAATTCTGAAATAGGATCTATAGCTTCATAACAGCCAGTGTTAGCATATGTTGCAATCTTTATTATGGCATTTTTTACAACTTCAAAAGCTTCTTGGGCAGTAGCCTTGTTATATTTGGTATACCAAGCGTATTTGCTGTCATAAGTAATTCTATTAGCTTTGGCAGTTGGCTCGTTTTGGTATTTATAAATGCCAAATTTAGAAGATGCGCCACCTCCGATAGAACCTAATTCGTATGTATGAAATTCTAAGCAGTAGCAAAATGAGTCTTCTTTGTTCAAATTGGTATATTGCTCCAAAGTCATGCCTTGGAGGGAATTCAAAGGAAACGTGTGAAGAAAGTCTTCTAAAAGCTTTTGGCGTAGTTTCTTAACTTCTTCTTTCCCTATTTTGTCTGATGTAAGTTTTATATCGTTCATATTTTTTTATAATTGTTGACATAGTTACCGATATGGTTACTAACATAGTTACTATAGCTCTGCTACTATTTCATGAAAAGTAACAGAGGTTCGATGAATGCCTTGAAATTCTTGAAGTGATAAGTAAACCAATTAAATTATATATTTCCTTTCTGTATTTTGGTTCTTTGCAGAACTTAAGAATGGATACAACTTTATCTGTTGCATCAGTATATGTGTTGTCACCATCAGCTCTGTCACTAGCTCTGTTAGTAGCTCTGTCACTATCCAGCCAAAAAGTGACAGTGCTGGTGCAGATATCACTCTCAAAAGTCACGTCATTTCCTGTGATTTCCTTCCACTCATTCATCATGTCGAAACCATAACCGATGGTTTCTGATAGATTTACCAGTCTGAATATCTTGGCGATAATCGGGTTGCGAGGATTAGAATAGCGATGGTTGCCCAGTTGGGATATAGGCACAGGATAGCCACCTGCATTGAAGAACTCGACTCTGTCGGTGTAGATATGGATGCAGGAGTGAATGGTACTGAAAGTGTCGAAGTGAGAGAGCATATCTTCCTTGGTCATGATGTTGAATTTTATGATGATTCACTTGAAAAATATACAAAATGATTGATATTTACAAGTCTTTATTTTAATTCCTAATTTCATTTTTCCTTTCACCTTTCTTGCAATCATTTGTGAGTCATTTGTTTATGGTGAAAGGAAAATGAACGTACCACAGTCTACTACTTCAGGAAGTAGATAGGTGCATGGGGAGTACCATCCTTCACCATGATATCCTTCTCGCAGAAATAGTTGAGCCACTTCTGGGCAGAGTATTGGGTCAAACCAAAAGTCATGCGCATGAGACGAACGGTGATGTAACGGTTTTCCTGGAAATATTCCTTGAGCTTTGCCAACAAATTCGCCTCTGTATATTTGGTGGATTGACTGGAATATTTGGAGCGAACAAAGTTGTGCATGTTTCTTTGAATCTCATTCATAAGGTCTGCCTCTGGTCGGAAGTTGATACCTGTGAGTCGCACTTCCCTGCCCGTAATCTTCTTGTCGGGATTCTCCTCGGGCATTTCCAAACTGGCTGATAGAGAGAAATATCCTAACTTTGGGATGTGAAAACGGCGCCCCATGGAAAACTCCTGCACGCAGATGTCGTGCAATTCTTTCAGGACAGCTGCCACATCACCCTTGGTGAGCGAGCATCTGTTTTGTATGTGAGCCTCCAGTTCTTTGTCGGTCATTGGCTCATGCTGTACCAGTCTTACGTATTGGCGATCTTCTCCTGAGCCTTGGGAGTTCTTGATGGTGTAAATGTCATACTTTAGTTCCATATTACTTTGTTTTTGGGTTGATATATTCTTAGTTGTCGTTATAGCCTTTGTTATAAGCTGTTGCAAATATACGTAATAATTGCAAATGGCGTATCTAATAGTGTGAAGATTTAGGATTATTTATCTTTTACCGACCGCAGTAATGTCTTTTGGCGACCGCAGTAATATCTCACGCCGACCGCCATCTAATTTCACGCCGACCGCCACACGATATTATTGCGGTCGGCAAAAGATATACGGAAGCCTTCTTTCTCATCATAACAACGGCTTCTTCATGCTATATGAATGGTGTGAGCTATCTCTTCAGTAATGGTCCTAAGAATGATTACCCGGCAGCCAGCTTGTACAAGTAATTAAGCATTAGTGATACGCCTTTATATAAGATTGATTTAAAATTGAGCCTCACAACAAAACGTATTCCAAGAAAAATGATTATCTTTGCAATTGCAAAAGTAATGGATTATGGAACACTTGGAAGTTTTTGATTGCTCGAATGTCTTTATTGCGAGCTTTTTTACAGATGATCGTGGGTGTGCTCATTGCAACAGTGAGCACACCTTGATATATATATCGCTTCGGGAGAACTGGAGATAACGGAGCGCAACAGAAAAACTGTTTTGGAAAAGCAGATTGACGATTCCTGATAATCCAGACAAGGCTTCCTCTTCACTAACTCCAGTCATTTATCTGGAAGAACATTGGTCTGATTGTGTCCAGTTCCAGCAGTGGGATAAGTAGAGTAGAGGGAGATGCCAAGCGACTGCTTCCTGATGGCAAGTTCTTTGCTTCCAGCCTTTGAATTCGTTCATCCCAAACCTCTTCTTGTCACTCTATGATTGAGAAGTGGCTTCAAGAGAATCAGCTGATTAAATAATTCATCAAGTGAAGTTTTTGAAAAATAATGCCCTGGCTAAGATTGAGATAGCCAGGGCATTTGTATTCTATCAAGATAGAAAGTAATTCTACCAAAAATGAGTCTTATCCCAAGATTTGGGCAGCATGCTCCTTTACCTTGATTTCCTTTGGTCCCATGATACGGGTGATGGTGCCTGTTTCGTCGGCAATAAAGGTAGTGCGGAATACGCCCATGGTCACCTTGCCATACATCTTCTTCTCGCCATATACGCCCAATTCCTCTACGAGTTTCTTCTCTGTGTCGCAGATGAGAGGGAAAGGGAGGTTGTGCTTCTCGATGAATTTCTTGTGGCTCTTGGCATCCTGTGTGCTCACGCCGATAACTACATATCCCAAAGAGAGGAAACGCTCATAGTTGTCACGCAGATTGCAAGCCTCATTGGTGCATCCTGGTGTGGAGTCGCGAGGATAAATATAAAGTACTACCTTCTTGCCACTGAGTTCGGCAAGAGTCCATTCTTTTCCGTCTTGGTCAATGCCAAGAACCTCTGGTAATTTCTGTCCTATTTCCATTGTTATAATATTTTATGGGTTGATAAATTATCTCTTGATGAAGTGGGGATGAAGCTCATCTCCCCTTATTAATAATGTATATGCCCATTGTTGCCAAAGCACCTGCCAACACATACTTCCAGTAGAAGGTCTCGCCCAGGCAGAGACATGAGGTGATGGCTCCCACAACAGGAATCAGGGAGTTGAAAATAGCTACCTTTCCCACAGGATTGCAACTCAGCAGCTTGTTGTAAAGGGAGAAGCCGATGGTGGAGATGGCAATGAGCAGGAGTAGGTCGATAATGCCCATCAGATTGATGACAGGAAGATAACCTCCTGCCAGTAAACCAGGAATCACCAACAAGGCTCCACCGATGTTCAACGAATAGCCTGTGCCCACAAAAACATCCACTCGCTTACTCAAACCTCTGGTAAGCAGTGAGGCACTCGCCCCACAGAGTGCATTGAGGATGATCATGCCATCGCCCAGAAAGGTAAACCTGCCGCTGTCCTTCCCGCCGAGGTTCAAGGCGAGAATGCCGAGGAATCCGATGATACATCCCAATGCTTTCCTATAGGTCATCTTGTCACTCTTGAAGAAGATGCAAGCGAGGATGACCACCGTGAATACACTCATGGAGTTGAGTATCGCCGAGCGTGCTCCTGCATTGTGTGACAGACCGAAGTAGAAGAATGCGTAGTGCAAGGTGGTGTTGAGCAGAGAGTAGAGTAGGATGAACCATGCGTCCGCTGGCTTTCTGATACCGAACTTGCGATGGGAGGGTTTGGCGATGGCAAGGATGATGAGTCCTGAGATAAAGAACCTGATGCCGGCAAACAGCATCTTGCTGCCAGTCATGTCGGGTAGTATGCCAAAATCCCTCATGCCCAACTTGATGAGTGGATAAGCCCATCCCCATGCGATGGCTGCGGTGAGGGCAAAGACGACTACCCAAAGGGGGCGTTGGAAGATGCTTCTTTTTTCTATCGTTTCTTGTGTCATGTCATTTGTTTTATCTCTTAGGCATTGGCTTGATATATGCCAAGAATTTCTCAGGAGAGTAGTTGAGTACCAACTCTTCTGGGAAATCGCATTTCTTAGCCAATGGCATGATATTGCTGTAATCCGCAATCATCGTGGAGAAGTGGGCATCACTTCCGAAGATGACGGGCGTTTCATATTTCTTGGCGAGTTCCAATAGCTGTAAGTTATTGGGAGCCGCTACGGTCTTGTGACGAATAGGAGCCATGGAGTGGTTGTTGATTTCGAGCAAGGTGTGGGTTTCCTTGGAAACCTTCATCAGCTGTTCAAAGTCAAGCTCTGCTGTTCCATCACCTGGGTGGGAGATAATCTGGATGTAAGGATTGCGCATGGCATTGATGACACCTTGGGTGTTCTCTTCCTTGCTGCCTCCCTTCCAGCAGAGGCTGTGAATGCCAGCAATGCGGATATCCATTAATCGCCAATAATTCTCGTCCAGGTCGATGTCACCTTGGGTATTGAGGATGTTTAGTTCTGCACCTAACATGAGCTTGATGCCATAGGGGTTGCGCGGCACCACATGTAAATTGCGAAAATAAATAGGGTCACAAGTTCCTGGGATATTGGGACCATGTTCTGTGATGCCCAATATCTCCAATCCTTTTTCCTTGGCTGCCAATGTCATTTCCTGCAAGGTACTGAAGGCATGACCAGAGGCAATGGTATGTGTATGTACGTCTAATAGAGTCTTCATTATTCTTTTAATTTCTTGCAAAGATAATGCTAACGAGCGCAATGAAAGCTTGCTTTCTAATTGCCGAGTGTAGCTTATCTTCTGCAAAGGTAGCAAGAATAGTCGAGAATAAAGAAACCTTGTAAGATGTTTATGATATTTTTAAGAAGAATGAAGATGAAAATCCTCTTTTCATGCAGGGTGTTAATGAATCTCTTGGGTGTGAGCTTGGCATTTTTATAGTAGGTGTGGAAAATCTCCCCGAATGAACTGATAATTTTTTCTGAGTTTTGTCAAACAATACGGATTATCTACCGCCACTGTATTTGGTTCCAATTCTTATTCCCGAAAAATGTCATTAGTGTCACTTTTCGGGAATGGAAATGATCCGATTAGAAAACATGGCGTAGCAGTTGGCTGTGTCGAAGAAGTTCACTCCCAAGTCGATGGCTTGCTTCACCATCTTCTGGGTCTCTGGTTGTTCTAATGTCCAAAGATGGAAATCGGCAGTTGGTTTGCCGTATGACATACAGCCCACGCATAGACGGCTTACCTTGATATCTGTTTTACCTAATGTTGTATATTTCATATTTGTCTTGTTTTTGAGTTTTGTTTCATATAAGCTTTTGAAATTCCGTGGTATCGGTATCTGACACCACATAAGTCTCCACTTGCTTGCCATCCTTCTCCATGATATATGCCCCGGCACTCTCTCGGCGTTTGCTGGCATAGTTGCACGATCCACCACACCATATATAATAGGTGTCAGGTTTCATACGAAGGGTAATAGGCTTTCGCGATTCTCTCATCCTGTTACTCCTCCTTCAAATACCAGTCCTTGATGTATCCAGCATAGTGCTTGGCAAATTCCTCGGCCTGTCCTGGTGCGCAATCTTTCACCTTCTTGGCAGGAATGCCCGCCCAAATCTCATGGGCAGGAACCTTGGTTCCATGGGTAACTACTGCACCTGCAGCAATGATAGCACCTTCGCCGATGTCAGCCTTGTCGAGCACAGTGGCGTTCATGCCTATGAGCGCACCCTTGTGTACAATAGCTCCGTGAACCACAGCTCCATGTCCTACCGACACGTCATCCTCCAAGATGCAAGGCATTGTGGCAGTTTGATGAATGCAGGCACAATCCTGTACGTTCACACGGTTACCACATCTGATAGCATCCACATCTGAACGCAATACTGCACTGTACCAGATGCTACAGTCATCGCCAAGAACACAGTCACCTGTTAAAGCTGCATTCTCAGCAATGAAACAATTTTTGCCCCAATGGGGAGTCTTTCCTTCTACTGTCTTTATAATAGCCATAATTTTGTTATTTTTCTGAGGTTTGTCAAACAATATGTTTGATAACTTTGGCTGGATTTCCTGCCACAATTGTGTTTGCCTCCACGTCCTTGGTTACAACAGAGCCAGCTCCCACGAATGGCTTTGTGTCCTACGTGAATCAACTCTGTTTCGATACCCTCTGCCTCTAAGGTCTTTTGTACCTCATGGAGTGCTATATAAGTATTGCCCTCTTTTTTAGGACTACCGTTTATCAATAAAATCTTCATAGTTCTTCTGATGTCTTTGTGTAATTATGGTGCAAAGTTACCTCTATTTTTTCTTATCACCAAATCTTCCTAATTATAAAAAGTAAAAAGGAGAATCCTTGCAGTAAAAAGAATTCTCCTTATTGTTTGTCTTGATGATGCTTGCTATTTCGTCATAAAACTGCATATTGACTTTTCTGATAGATTCACAAGCAAGATTTTATAGTCCTTATTATTGCCTTTTAGAGGGTTGATAACAGTAATATTAGGATTACTTGCAAATGCGGTGGTCGCATTTACGTCATATCTTGTAATTCTATAGGCATAAAGATTGGCAAATACAAATAGATACCCATTTTCTTTATAGCATAAGTATTGCCTAAAATAAAAGTTCAAAGTGTTATTCCTTTTATCAATATAATGGTCTTTGTCCTTTTTGTCAAGATACTTAGTAACAAGTGCCTCTACATCGTTTATGAAGTCTTCTGTAATTTTAATGTATTCCTGTTTGTTTGTTAGAACTTTTTCTCCATTTGCAAATCGTGCATTACTGGCTAAAATATGAATCTTAGAATCTTTATTGCAATCTTTTGCCCATTTCTTCTCAACCATTATTGATTTTATGCTTTGTTTGGCTTGTTTACCAGTACAGGCAGACAAGCCGAACAAAAATATAACAGCGAAGAAATGTCCGATCCTTATGTATGTGGTGAGTTTATTCATTGTTCTTCTTATTTTTTGAGTAACCATTTCCAGACAGGAATCACCTGGATGATCTTGTCGTTTATCGTGATTTCTTTCTCTTCGTCCCTCGTGATGACTGCACGACATTGCGTTAATAAAACTAAATGGCATTTATTTTATAATGTGTTGCCCCACCACATACCCTGTGGTCCAGGCAGCTTGCAGATTGAAACCGCCTGTAATGGCATCTATGTCCAATACTTCTCCGGCGAAGAAGAGGTGCGGACATACCTTGCTTTCTAAGGTGTGGAGGGCGATATTGCTGAGGCTGATACCTCCACAAGTCACAAACTCTTCCTTGTGTGCACCCTTGCCGTTTACTTGGTATAGGTCGTTGGTCAAGGTCTCTATCAAGAGATTATAGCCTTTCTTTCCCATTTCGCTCCATTTCTTCTTTGGCGCATATCCCATCTTCTGGATAAGGTAGAGCCACAGGCGAGAGGGGAGATTGTAAGGGCGGATGTTAGAGAGCTGCTTTTGTGGATTGACGGCTATAATGCCACGGATGTTTTCTTCCACGAGTGAGCGATTGCTTTCATTCACCCAATTCACGGAAATCTTTACCTGGTAATTGTTCTCATGCAGATAGCGGGCAGCGTGGGAGGATAGTTTCAATATAGCAGGTCCGCTCATGCCCCAGTGGGTAATGAGCAACGGACCTTGTGCCTTGAACTTGGTGCCAGGCATGGAAGTAATGACAGGCTCTACCACTGTTCCCATCAAGTCCTTGAAAGCCTTGTCGGCGATGTTGAAGGTGAAGAGGGAAGGGATAGGCTGTTCTATCGCATGACCAAGGTCTGCGAGATGCTGAAAGTTCTCGATGCGGGGATGCCCACCTGTTGTTATCGCCACACGGTCAAAGACGAGATGCTTTTCATCGAAGTTCTGTTCGCCACCATGCTTTTTCTTCACTTGGTGCAGACTTCTCTTTGTCACCTTGAAGTTGAGCAAGAGGGTCTCATTCTCCTGTTGGATAATGCTCACAAGTTGATGTCCTGTCATGATTTTGATGCCGAGTGATTTAGCCGTATTTACCAGACAGTCGATGATGCTATGCGAGTCTTGCGATTGCGGAAAGACACATTGGTCTTCTTGCGTAACCAATGGCACACCATTTTCCTCAAACCATTCGAAGGCCTGGTGGTAATCGAATCGTTTGAAGAGTCGCTTCATGAGTTGATGACCACGAGGGTAAGCCTGTTTGAGGTCGGAAATCTCCTCAAAGGAATTGGTGAGGTTACATCTTCCTCCACCTGTGATTTCCACCTTGGCAAGCACCTTCTGGTTCTTCTCAAAGATAGTGATGTCGGCAAGAGAATTGTTTTGCTTGGCAGCGATGGCAGCGAAGAATCCTGCCGCTCCTCCTCCAACAATGGCGATATGTAGTGGGTTGTGCATATTTTTTGTCGTTTGTCTAAGTAGGTCTGCGGGGTTACCCCCGCTTTCCCCTTCAAGAACCGTGCATGCGACTTTCACCGCACACGGCTCGT
>URLG01000022.1 GCA_900548535.1 Candidatus Segatella intestinihominis
TTTATATTATATATTATTATATATATAATAATATATAATATACTATCTATATAGCGGATGGTAACAACAGCGAAAAAAACTGAATACTGAATACTGAATACGTTCCCGTAATCGGCTATTACTTCGTAATATACTGATTTATATCTCAAAACATAGTTTTCTAAACCGTAAAACATAGAGATGCGCCCCCAACTTAGAGCTTGTTTTTTAAACTAAGTTTCAAATCGTAAGCTACAGAAAATCGCTCTTTGTCACATGTCAATAATTGGCAGCTGCTGAAAATCGACCCTTATCACATGCCAAAATTTGGTAGTAGCCGAAAATCTTTGTATCTTTGCACCAGCAATCGAAGGAAACGCCTTAGGTGCCTGACAACGGGCATCTCTTATGACCGAGGCGGGGGATAAATGATGGCAGGCGCCGGTCATCAATGACGACCCCGAAAAGGACAAGAAACGGGGCTATCCGGGGAGTTGCAAAAATGAACCTTTTTAACACAAAAACGACTATGATTAATTACAGCATCGTAATGCGCAGCGTGAACGCAAATCTTCTGGCCATCAACCAGGCAAAGTCACGCATCAACCAGGCGAAGAAGGAGGGCAAGGAGCCTGAGAAGGAAGACCTCGAACTCGTGAAGACCGAGAAGCAGAACGCCTTCGCCATCTCGCAGTACACCGACATCATGACCATCGAGAAGTTTGCCAAGCACATCACCTCTCATGGCAGCGTGTACTCCAGAGCTGACATCAGCGCCATCCTCTACATGGCAGTGGACTGCATGAGAGAGATGCTGCTCGAGGGCAAGAAGATCCGACTGGGCGACCTGGGTGACTTCTCCGTCCTGCTCAGCTCGAAGGGTGCCGAGGATGCCGACAAGTTCACCGCGCAGAACATCACCGACGTGAAGGTGCAGTGGGAGCCTGGTCAGCAGTTCAAGACCCTGCGTGACGAAGCCGAGTTCAACCTCGTGGCAAGCCGAAGCGCTCAGGCTGCCGTGCTCAAGGCCATCAAGGAGGGCAAGACCAACGTTGACCTCAACGCTCCAGTTACTCCGGAGGGAGGTGGTGACGGAACCAGCGGAGGCGGTTCTAGCACCGGTGGCGGCGAGACCAGCGGAGGCACTGGTGGTGAGAACTCCGGCAATACCGACCAGAGCGGAAACGTAGGTCTCTAGTTTTATTGTTTAACCTTTAAATTTTTGAAAGACTATGAAGAAAGACACTTGGAAAATGGTGTTGCAGGTAGCCATCAGCATCCTGACGGCAATCGCAACCACGCTCGGAGTCACTAGCTGTGCAGGCTAGGAAAAACTAGCTAGGCTAGAAAAAACAGAAAGGCCGCTCTCCTCTACCCCCATGAGGAGGCGGTCATTTCGTTTTGAAAAAGGGTCATTTCGGGTCAATGTCATTTCGGGTCATTTTCATTTTTCATCTCCTATATCCGGAGCTTTTCGTATCGTTTCCCAGACGAAACACCAATGGCTATTATTTTCTCTTCAGCGAATGATGGATTTTGGAGAAACTATACGACAAAGAAGTCAGGCAGAGAAAAAGGCCCAGCAGCCAATAGCCCCAAGAATTGACATCCCATAACCAGACTATACCCCCCATCAATATCAGATTCACCAAATGAACCAGCAGATGTCTCACTGCCCAGCAACTCAGGCGATAGGCATAATGGATTCTGCAAAAGATGAATACTCCCAACGACTCCAAGGCGTAAGCAGCAACAATGCCTGCCCCCAAACCATCCAGTCCCTGCAACAGATAACCGATGATTTCGCAAACAATGAGCAATATCACGCAACAGCTCTCCTGAATCAGAAAAACACGAGCCTCTCCCCTGGACAACGGAATATACTCCAAGGGCATATAAAACGCCTTGAACAGTAGGCCAGCCGCTGCAATCTGAGTCATCCCCAACACCCCGAGAAACTCCCTGTTGTAAAGCAACGGAATGGCTATCGGCAGAAAGAGAATGATGGCAAGGATGATAGGACCCATCAGCAGAATATTCATTTCTAGCTGTCTACTGACTATCAGATTACGATTTTCTGCCTCCGTCTTTCCGCCCACACTTCCCTTCACCGCAGAAAGGCGGGGATAATAGTCGGTTTCCATCACCGAGAAAACCATACCGCCATACACCAGCACCAGCGTAATGCCGGTATTGAAAAGTCCTACCTCTACCAAATCGCCCTGCTGATTGAGGAAGGCTCTGACCAGAAATTCGGCTCCACTATTCATAAAGCCAGCCAGCACGAAAGCCAACCCCAACCTAATCATCGGGATGCCCCGACGCAAGCTAGCCTTGGAAAAATCGAAACGAAGCGGATAATATCTCACGGCATATCGAAAGCACAATGCCCACTGACACAAGGCAAGCAGGAAGAGCACTGCCAAGATGCCACTCTCGCCCCACTGCCAATAGATGGGCACTGACACCAAGAGAGAGAACAAAGCCAAGAACGACGAACTGAAAGCCAATGCCCCCAACTGTCGGGTACCCTTGAGAATAGCCGTCTCTCCTCCTGCCAAGACGGTGAAGAAAACGATGGGACCCAACAAGACGTAATGGAGCGTATGATTGCCCCAGCTGAAAGTGGAGACATCAAAGAAAGGACCGAGCAAGATGGTAATGAGCATGCCGAGAGTGGCTGAAATCAGTGAGTAAGTGCGTATGGAGTGGACGGCATCCACTACTTCTCGTCCACTCTCCTCGTATTTCTCCGAAACCATCTTCACTCCAGTGGTAGGAATACCTAGATTTGTGGCTGAGGAAATTAAATTGACAGTAGAATTAAACAAAGACAAGAGTCCCATGCCGGAAGGTCCCAGAAAAAGGGCTGCAAACTTGTTACGAACCACCCCTACAAGAATGTTCAATCCCTGCACACCACCAAATATTCCCGTATATTTCAGGATATGTGAATAACTGTTGTCTTTATTTTCTGCCATATACTAATAAAACGGAGAAAAACTCTATATATTGTATAGAAGAAACGAGGAGTGGATGAAAGAAAAAAGGCCGAACTTCTCTTTTCGAGAAATTCGACCTTTATTCTTTTAAATCTCCAAAGAAGATTAAGCCTCAGCTGGAGCTTCCTCTGCAGGAGCCTCCTCAGCAGCCTTAGCAGCCTCTGCCTCTGCCTGAGCAGCAGCTGCAGCAGCCTTCTTGTCGGCTACCTTCTTAGCGATTGCCTCGTTCATCTTCTTCTCAGCCTCGAGCTCCTGAGCAGCAGCTTCCTTCTTAGCCTTAGCCTCGCCCTCGCGAACAGCAGTAGCCTTAGCGTCCTTACCGTTCTTCCAAGCGTCGAAACGCTTCTGAGCCTCAGCCTCGTCGAATGCGCCCTTCTTAACGCCACCCTTGAGGTGCTTCATCAAGTAAACGCCCTCGCTCTTGAGGATGTTGCGAACTGTGTCTGTTGGCTGTGCGCCTGTCTCTACCCAGTAGAGTGCACGCTCGAAATTCAAATCTACAGTAGCAGGATTGGTGTTAGGGTTGAAAGTACCAATCTTCTCAGTAAATTTACCATCACGTGGTGCTCTAACGTCAGCGATCACGATGCGATAGAAAGCATAGCTCTTACGACCGCCACGCTGCAATCTGATTTTTGTTGCCATTTTTTTAAAACTTTTTTAATTTATTATGAGGTTTGAATTTAATGCTGCCATCTCGTGACAGCGGGTGCAAAGGTACGACTTTTATTTCGTATCTCAAAATTTTCGCTCTATTTTATATGCTTTTTTAGCATTTCTTTTCATTATCTGATGCGGTCGGCTGCCTTTACCAGCTTTTCGTCATGCTCCACGCCCTTCTTTGCCATCCAGATGAGTATCAGGCTCACCAGTGGCAGGCAGGCTGCGAACGCCAAGCTCATCTTGCCCTCCACCTCTGGTATAGGGATGATGCCCAAGAACATCAGGACATAGTCTACATACCACAAGGCATTGAAGAGCAGAGCCACTGAGCAAAGCGACATCTGCAACTTGCGATTCTTGAAAAGGAATATCGTTACCAACGACAGCACTGCCACCACACTCTGCAGCAGGAACAATGGCAGGCAGGTAGAGGAAATCTTGATTCCCCCGTCGCCCACTACGCCCAGATTGTAGACCAGGGTGTCGGCGCCCATGCCCTGAGGCTGGATGCTTCCCACTGGCAGGAACATGCAGAATGCGCAGGCAATGACAGCAAAAAGCAGAAACAGAGTCTGTTTACGCTGTATCATAATCTCTTCTTCTTTTTTCTGTGTCTAGTCGTTTCTTTAGAGAGTCGAAGCTGTCTCTACCTCCTTCTTCTCCTGCTCCTTGGCAGGATCGCGCCAGAAGATGCTACCGTCTATGAACTCCTGAGTAGCGATCAGAGTTGGCTTAGGCAACTTCTCGTAGAAGCGAGAGATCTCTATCTGCTCACGGTTCTCGAAAACCTCCTCCAGGGAGTCGTTGTAAGAAGCAAACTCCTGGAGCTTCTTGCTCAAGTCCTGCTTGATATCTACAGAGATCTGATTAGCGCGCTTGGCGATGATAGCCACGCTCTCATAGATGTTGTTTGTATCATCACAGAGGTCCATGATGTTACGGGTAACTGTGTTTACTGGTGCTTTTGATTTCTTGTAATCCATAATCTATAGTACTATTTTTTATGTTTGTTTCTTTATTTGCTGTTATTGATATTCCAGAAGAGGGTCCTTATATAAATAAGGTGTAAAATTCTCTCCCTCCTTAATTGTTCTCCAGCCTGTCCATCGCATCCTCTGGGTGCTCTTTCTCAAACTGCTTGCACTTCTCGATATATTTCTCGGCAAGTGCTCTCTCCTTGGAGTCCGGATATTCGTTGACGAATCCGTAGCATTCGTCCTCGGCATCCTGATAGCGCTCCAGCTTCTTGCTCTCCACGCTCATTCGTGCCAGTTCGTACTTGCTCTTCATCACGAGCGAAGCAAACTCCTCGCGCTTGTTGCTGTATGGGTAATCCTTCAGAGCGTTCTGCGCCGTCACGATGCAAGCCTCATAGTTGTTGCCGCCGTTGGTGCAGTTGCCGAAGTAGGTGCCCAGGTCAAAGTAGAGCTTGGCGCTCTTGTACTCCTTCTCCACCAAGAGGTCTTGCAGGGCGAAGAGGCGATTGGTGGCTTGCCCCTTGAGATGTGCCTCTGGGAAGAGGTCGAGATACTCCTGGAAGGCAGCTATAGCGGTAATCGTGGTGCTCTGGTCCAGTCTTGGCTCAGGAGCATTCTGATAGAGGCTCTCGCCCACGTAGTACTTGGCATTCTCGGCGTAAGTGCCCTTAGGATAAGAGGCATAATACTTCTTGAAATACTCTGAAGCCGTCTCATAGTCCTTCATGCCATACTCAGCCATGGCAAGCATATAGAGACATTCCTCGCCCTCGCCCGAACCCTTCTTCATGGTTACGAGCTCTTGCAGCAGAGGGATGGCACGTGAATACTTGCCCTGAGCATAGCACTGCTTGGCATACTCATACTTGAATGCATAATCGCCAGATTTCAATACCTGGTTATATTCGTTCGCACAGCCCGTGAGGAGCAATGCTACACATGATGCGAAAAGAGTCAATTTCTTCATAATTCTCGTTTTGAACTGCAAAGTTACTCATAATTTGCTTATTCTCAAAAGAAAAAATACATTTTTTCGCAAATTATTAATCTTTATAACGATTAATGCGCTTTTTTTTGTAATTTTGCACCAAAAATTAGAGATTATGGACTTCAAACTCACTTCTAAATACAAACCAACGGGCGATCAGCCCCAAGCCATCAAGCAGCTCACGCAGGGCATACTTGAGGGCGACCCTGCGCAGGTATTGCTCGGCGTAACTGGTTCGGGCAAGACCTTCACCGTGGCCAATGTGATAGCCAATGTGGGCAAGCCTACCCTCATCCTGAGCCACAACAAGACGCTTGCCGCCCAGCTCTACCAGGAGATGAAGGGATTCTTCCCTGAGAACGCCGTGGAGTATTACGTATCTTACTACGACTACTACCAGCCCGAGGCATATCTCCCCACCACCGATACCTATATAGAGAAAGACCTCGCCATCAACGACGAGATTGACAAGCTGCGCCTCGGTGCCGTCTCCGCCCTCCTATCCGGCAGGAAGGATGTCATCGTGGTGAGTTCCGTATCGTGCATCTACGGCATGGGCGGACCAGTGGCGATGCAGCAGAACATCATCAAGATACACCAGGGGCAGAAGCTGGACCGCAATGAGTTTTTGCGCCGCCTGGTGGATGCCCTCTATGTGCGCAATGACATCGACCTGCAACGAGGCAACTTCCGTGTGAAGGGCGAGACGGTAGATATCTTCATGGCATATAGCGACAATGTGCTGAGAGTCAGTTGGTGGGACGACGAGATAGACTGCATCGAGGAGGTAGACTCCCTGACCTATCATCGCCTAGCCTCATTTGATGACTACGAACTCTATCCAGCCAATCTCTTCGTGACCAGCAAGGAGCAGCAAGAGATAGCCATCCGCCAGATACAAGACGACTTGGTGAAACAGGTGGACTTCTTTAAGGAACTAGGCGACGGCATGAAGGCTCAGCGCATTAAGGAGCGTGTGGAGTATGATATGGAGATGATCAAGGAGCTGGGGCATTGCTCAGGCATCGAGAACTATTCTCGCTACTTCGATGGCCGCAAGGCTGGCGAGCGCCCTTACTGCCTCTTGGATTTCTTTCCTAAGGATTTCCTACTCGTTGTGGATGAGAGCCACGTCAGCGTGCCCCAGATAGGAGCCATGTACGGCGGCGACCGTGCCCGCAAGAAGAACCTCGTGGAATATGGCTTCCGCCTGCCAGCCGCCTTCGACAACCGCCCCCTCACCTTCGACGAGTTCCATGGCCTCTTGCACCAGACCATCTACGTCAGCGCCACCCCTGCCGACTATGAGCTACAGGAGTCGGAGGGCGTAGTGGTGGAGCAGCTCATCCGTCCTACGGGACTCTTGGACCCAGAGATAGAAGTTCGTCCAAGCGAGAACCAGATAGACGACCTGCTGGACGAGATCCTGACCCGCACCCATCGCAATGAGCGCGTCTTGATCACCACCCTCACCAAGCGCATGGCAGAGGAGCTCACCGAGTTCTTGCTCAATCACGACGTGAAGGCAGCCTATATCCATAGCGATGTGGCCACGCTGGATAGAGTGAAGATCATGAACGACTTGAGAGCTGGCGTTTATGATGTACTGGTAGGTGTGAACCTGCTGCGTGAGGGTCTCGACCTTCCTGAAGTTTCGCTTGTAGCCATTCTGGATGCTGATAAAGAGGGCTTCCTGCGCAGTCACCGTTCGTTAACGCAGACTGCGGGTCGTGCCGCCCGCAATGTGAATGGCAAGGTTATCATGTATGCCGATAACATCACGGAGAGCATGCAGCGCACCATCGACGAGACAGCCCGTCGCCGCACCATCCAGCTCCAGTACAATGCCGACCACGGCATCACGCCTAAGCAGATAGTGAAAGCCATCACCTCCTCCCTGCCTGGGGGCAAAGAGGAGACTCAGGGTGCCAGCAGCATAGGCAATAAGACAGCCATCGGCAGTGCAGCCTTCCGTCAGAACACAAATGGCTCCGAGCCTCGCGTCTATGTGGAGCCTGATACCGTTGCCTTTGCCGCCGACCCTATCGTGCGCAGTATGAGCCGCGAGGAACTGGAGAAGAGCATCGCCAACACCACCGCCCTGATGAAGCAAGCCGCCAAGGACCTCGACTTCATGCAAGCCGCACAGTATCGCGATGAGATCATCCGATTGCAGAAGGAATTGGAAGAAAAAATATAATTAGTTATTATATACAAATAGCGTAGAAATCTGCTTGGATTCCTACGCTATTTTCTTTTATTCAAACGAAAGCTTCTTCAGGCGAGTACGCAACTGCTCGGCTTCGCTCTTTCTAATGGACAACTTGATGGTACAGGTATTGCCGAAAGTCTGATCCACAATACGGGGATTCATCTCCTTGACAATCCTCATCACATCATTCATCATCGGATAGGTGAAATCGTAGGTAACGATTTCCTCCACCTGCTGAGTCACTTCCTCACAATGCGCCAAAGCATCTATTGCAGCTTCACGATAAGCAACAATCAGTCCACTGGTACCCAACTTCACACCTCCGAAATAGCGGATGACGACAATGAGAATATCCGTCAATTCAGCTTTCGTAATCTGTCCCAGGATAGGCTTACCTGCCGTTGACGAAGGCTCACCATCATCATTGGCGCGGAACTCAGTGCGCTCCGGACCCAGCATATAGGCATAACAACAATGTCGGGCATCGTAATATTTCTTACGGTACCCGGCAACAATCTCCTTCACCTCGTCAACGGTCGTAACGTGGTGAGCAAAGGCGAGAAACTTACTCCGTTTCTCGGTGTAATATCCCTCGCCTATGGTATCTGAAATGGTCTTAAATTCGTCAATCATATTTTTACATTGAACTTTGAACTTTGAACTTTGAACTTTATGATTAGCTTTTTTATAAGCACCCAATTACAATTAGCTTATAATCATTGGAGTAATCATAAAGTTCAAAGTTCCCAGTTCAAAGTTCAAAGTTCAAAGTTAGTCAAGTTTGTGAATAATCAATCCGCTACGCAACTTTGGTTCAAACCATGTGGCCTTAGGAGGCATAATCTTACCGCTATCGGCGATGTCCATGATCTGCTGCATGGTAACAGGATGCAGGGCTAGAGCCATCTTCATCTCGCCACTGTCCACACGACGCTTCAACTCGCCGATGCCTCGCAATCCGCCTACGAAGTCGATGCGCTTATCTGAGCGCAAGTCCTTGATGCCCAATATGTCGTCCAATATCAAGCGAGAGGAGATGTCTACATCGAGCACGCCGATTGGGTCTGAATCATCGTAAGTGCCTGGCTTGGCGAAGAGACCATACCACTTGCCGTCCAGATAGAGCAAGAAGCTGTGGAGGGCAGCAGGCTTGAGGATGTCGAGACCAAACTTCTCAATAGCCTCGTCCACAGGCATCTTCTCATAGCATGGGATGCCCTGCTCATCGCCCGACACATTGACATTGATGGCGTCGATGTCGATTACCTCGAAGTTCTTGGTCAAGGCATCGAGGAACTGCTCTGAGGTAAGGCCATTCAGGTCCTTGACTACGCGGTTATAATCAAGAATAGTGAGCTGACTAGCCTGGAAGCATACTGCCATGAAGTAATTGTACTCCTCCTTGCCTGTATGGTTAGGGTTCTGCTTAGCCTTCTCTGCGCCCACCAAGGCTGCAGCAGCCGAACGGTGATGACCATCTGCGATGTAGAGGCTTGGCATCTTGGCAAACTCCTGGGTAATGGTGGCGATGTCCTTGTCGTCGCTCACTACCCAGAACTGATGACGGAAGCCGTCGATAGGTGCGATGAAGTCATACTCAGGCTCTGTTGCAGCATAGCGAGTCAAGATGGCGTTGAGCACGCTGTTGTCAGGATAAGCGAAGAATACAGGCTCGATGTTGGCATTGCACACACGCACATGCTTCATACGGTCCTCTTCCTTGTCACGGCGAGTAAGCTCATGCTTCTTGATGACGCCAGTCATGTAGTCATTGACGTAAGCACCCACCACCAGTCCATACTGCGTCTTGCCGTTCATGGTCTGGGCGTAGATGTAATACTGTTCCTTATCATCCTGCTTCAGCCAGCCGTTCTCCTGAAACTTCTTGAAGTTCTCGGCTGCGCTCTCATAGACACGAGGGTCATACTCAGATGTACCTGGCTCGAAATTGATTTCTGGTTTGATGATATGATAAAGGCTCTTCTCGTTATCTCCAGCCTCGGCACGAGCCTCCTCTGAGTCGAGGACATCGTATGGACGAGATTCTACCTGCTCAACGAGCTCTTTGGGAGGGCGAACGCCCTTGAAAGGTTTTACTATAGCCATAATGTTTTATTTTACTTTGAACTTTGAATTTTGAACTTTGAACTTTATGATTAGCTTTATTGATGCTTGGTAGATTTTACAATTTTAATCAAAACAGCTTGTAGATGTTCACAATCATCAGATATAGAATCATAAGCTTCTTTATTAATGTATTCTGCATCATATAATAAATCCAACCAATAACCACTTTCAGACGCTTCTTTTAATGAAATATTCATTTTAGAAGAGAAATCCGGACGAGATTGCGCATTCTTTGCTTCATGCACATTGGCTCCAATGCTAGTACCACTTCGTAATAGCTGCTTAGAAATAATATATTCATGTTTTTGCTCTGTAAGAAACTTATATAACTTTACTATTCGTAAAGCGAAAGCCTTAGATAAAACATAAATATCATTCTCAACGACTTTTCTTTCTAACATAACCAAAAAGCACAAAACTTTGGGACTCGAACTAAAACTATACAATTATTGGTAATCATAAAGTTCAAAGTTCAAATCTCAAAGTTCAATGTCATTATTATTTGTTTACCTGGAACTTGGTGCAGCCATCTGCAAAGAATGCATTGATCTGCTTGGCTGCAGCAATACCGGCATTGATGTTAGCCTCGGCTGTCTGCGCACCCATCTTCTTAGGGGTTGAGAAGTAGCGACCCTCAAACTTGGCGAAGTCGGCATCGGCATCAGGCTTGATGTCGGTGATAAACTTCAAGTCCTCACGCTCAGCAAGAAGCTTCAGGAGTTCTGGCTCATTGATTACTTCCTTGCGGGCAGTGTTGATAAGAATACCACCCTTAGGCAACTGGTTCACGGTCTTGTAATCGATGCTCTTGATGGTCTCTGGAGTAGCAGGGATATGAAGAGAAACGATGTCGCAAGTCTGGAACAGTTCATCCTGAGATTTCACGGCGTGAACACCGGCAGCCTCAATGACATCAGCTGGGCAGAATGCATCGTAGGCAGCTACCTCCATACCGAAACCCTTGGCGATGCGAGCCACATTGCGACCCACGTTTCCGAAAGCCAGAATACCCAGCTTCTTACCCTTGAGTTCAGAACCAGCCTTACCGTTGTAGAAATTACGAACAGCGAATACCAGCAAACCGAATACCAACTCGGCAACGGCGTTGGAGTTCTGACCAGGAGTATTCTCAGCCACTACGTTGTGAGCAGTAGCAGCAGCCAGGTCGATATTGTCATAACCGGCACCGGCACGAACGATGATCTTCAGGTTCTTGGCAGCGTCGAGGACCTCGGCATCAGCCTTGTCTGAACGGATAATCATCGCATCCACATCCTTCACAGCCTCCAAGAGCTGTGCCTTCTCTGTATATTTCTCGAGCAGTACGAGTTCATTACCTGCTCCCTCTATTTCTTTCTTAATGCCTTCCACAGCAGCCGCTGCGAAAGGCTTTTCTGTTGCAACTAATACTTTCATTTTATTCTTGGTTTAGTTGAAGGTTGAAGGTTGAAAATTGAAATTTATGATTAGCCTTTCTAATGATATGGCTCCAGGTTACATTTCTCTATTATTGCCAGAGAAACAAATCATAAATTTCAACTTTCAACTTTCAACTTTCAATATTAATTTTCCTTCTCAAATTCCTGCATAGCCTTGACGAGTGCCTGAACACCCTCCATGGTCTGTGCATTGTAGCAGCTGGCACGGAAACCACCCACTGAGCGGTGACCCTTGATACCGACCATACCACGCTCTGTAGCGAAATCGAAGAATGGTTTCTCCAGCTCCTTGTACTCATCGTTCATTACGAAGCAGATGTTCATCAGTGAGCGAGAAGCCTCCTGAACGGTACCCTTGAAGAGCTTGTTGCGGTCAATCTCTGAATAGAGCACCTCTGCACGCTCGTGAGCACGCTTGTCGGCAGCCTCTACACCACCGTTAGCCTTCAACCAACGAAGATTCTCCATCAAGGTATAGATAGGCACTACAGGAGGAGTATTGAACATACTACCCTTCTCTACATGAGTGCGATAATCGAGCATAGTAGGAATCTCACGAGGAGCCTTGCCCAGCATATCATCCTTCACGATGATCACGGTAACGCCCGCCATAGAGAGGTTCTTCTGAGCACCTGCGTAGATGGCAGTATACTTAGATACGTCCACTGGACGACTCATGATGTCAGAGCTCATATCAGAAATCAATGGAACATTGACATCTGGATCTACACGAAGCTCGGTGCCATATATAGTATTGTTGCTTGTCAAGTGCAAGTAGTCTACATCGGCTGGCACATTGTTAGGAACTGCTGGATAGAAGGTATAGTTGGCGTCGGACGATGATGCGATCTCCACGACCTCACCAAAATGCTTCGCCTCTTTCATAGCCTTCTTAGCCCAAGTGCCAGAATTGATATAGGCAGCCTTCTTGATGAGGAAGTTGGCAGGAATCTGCATGAATTGTAACGACGCACCACCACCCAAGAAGATTACGGAGTAACCCTCAGGAATGTCAAGGAGCTCCTTGAAAAGGGAGACAGCCTCATCCACTACTGGCTGGAAATCCTTAGCACGGTGGCTGATTTCCATCAATGAAAGACCTGAACCATTAAAATCCAAAATCTGCTTTGCTGTGTTCTCAATCACCTCACGTGGAAGCATTGATGGACCTGCGTTAAAATTGTACTTCTTCATCTTGTATAATTATTTAAGTTTTAAATACGACTGCGAAATTACACTTTTTATTTGAAACCACCAAATATTTTCGCACATTTTTGCCATTTTGAGCAAAATTCTTTCATTTTGTCAATGATTTTGGCATATATTCTGCATATTTATGTAATTTCACTGTGATTTTATAGTTTCATAGGTTGGCATCATGGAAGAGGGTTATCTCACCTCTTCCACGATGGTCTTGATGCCTTTTATCTTCTCTCCCTTCACTTTTTGGAGCACACTGCGCAACTTAGGTCGGGCGATGGCAGCATAGGCATAGCGGTCGTTCACATCTATCTTGCCTATCTCCGAAGATTGCAATCCGCCCTTCTTGCAGAGAAAGCCCAGGATGTCGCCCTTGCTTATCTTGTCCTTCTTGCCCTTACCTATATATATAGTAGCCATCTTAGGCTGGGCTGGCGCTGGCAACTCTGCAGGTATCTCATACTCCTCTACCTCGGCATCCACATACTCAGGAATGCTCTCCGTAGGTCCCAAGAGGAAGTATGCCTTGCCCTTCGCCTCCCAGCGAGCGGTTCTGCCCACACGATGGATATAGCCATCCTCGCTCTCGGGCAGGTGATAATGGATGATGTTGTCGATGTCGGGGATGTCGAGACCACGAGATGCTAAGTCGGTGCTCACAAAGACATTGGCGCTGCCATTGCTGAAGCGATAAAGCGCCGCCTCGCGCTCCTTCTGCTCCAAGCCGCCATGGAAGAAAGCTGTGCTGAACCCCTGGTCAGCGAGATAACGATTGGTGCGCTCCACACTGTCGCGATAGTTGAGGAAGACGATGGTACTGGTATCGCCCAGGGAGCGGAGCAACAGGGAGAGGCTCTCCAGCTTGTCCTTCTCAGGGCTCATCACCTTATATATATGTACGCGCTCAGGCACCTGCTCCTCGTCCATGCGATAGTCCAACTTCTCCACCTTGCCCATGTGAACGAAGCGAGGTATCTCCTCACTCTCGGTAGCCGAGAGCAGGAAGTGACGACGCAAGCCGGGAAGCGACTTGACCAAGCGACTCATCTCGTCCTGGAATCCCATCTCCAGACACTTGTCAAACTCATCTATCACCAAGTACTTGATGTGGTAAGGCGAGAAATTGCCCTTGTCCAGATGGTCGTTCAGGCGCCCAGGAGTACCGAAGATAATCTGAGGGCGCACCTGGCGCAGCACTCGATGCTCGTCCATGGTGGAGCGGCCGCCATAGCAAGCCATGGCTCTAAGCCCACTGCCCATATTCTTGAGCACAGTAGAAGACTGAAGGGCTAGTTCTCTGCCCGGTGTCACCACGATGGCTTGCGGTTCATCATCAGCCGCATCCACCAGTTGGCTCAGTGGCAAGAGGTAAGCCAAAGTCTTGCCGCTACCCGTAGGCGAAAGCACCACCACGTCTTGATTGCCATGTTGGATGGCACGAAGGGCGTCTTGCTGCATATCATTGAGCTCGATGCCCAGCTTATTCAATATCTTGTCAATCATCGTTTTTCTAATTAAGAATTTATAATTAATAATGTACAGAGAAGGCTCTCCCAGTATCTATTGTTGACAACCTACCCTTTCTTTTTCATCAACTTGTCTATCTCATCAAATTCCTTGCCCAGGTTCAGGTTCAGATAGATGGTATAGAGTGGCAAGGCCCACTTATCGGTCTGGTCGGGCTCCAGCTGTCGGTATTTCTCCAGATAAGGCATCGCCTGCTGGTAATACTTCGTGATCTCGCCCGAACGCTTGCGCGACACCTGATAGTTCTTGTCCAACTCTACTGCCAAATTGAAGTAAGCCAAGCCGGCATTGTAGTAAGCCTCAGCCATCAAGCTATCGGCTGCTATGATCTGGTCGCAGATGGAGATGCAGTCCTTGTACTTGCCCGCACTGAGCATCAGGGTGCTCTTGGCAAAGAGGAACACCAGGTTCTTGGCATCCACCTCCAAGGCTGAGTCCACTACCTGCATGGCAGAGTCAGGCTGATTGGTGGTGGCATAGTAATCCACCAGTCGAGGGAAGAAGAATGGGAACTTAGGAGCACGTTTGAATCCCTCCTTCAGGGTAGCCAAATAGCGCACCGTGTCCTTGTCCTGCTTGTAGGTCTCTGCCAGATACTGCAACATATAGTTATAGTGAGCGGTATCCTTCAGTGCCTCGTAAGCATGGTGCAGCGTCTTCTTGCTGTCCTTCATCTTATAGCCGGCATAGACCGCCCAGTAAGCTGCCGATGAGAGTCGGCTATCCTTCTTGGCGTAATCGTAAGAGCGGAAGAGTGGCGAACTGGCACACTCTATGTAGCAATCGAAGAAGTCGTAAGCCTCAGCATATCTGTGCTTATAGACAAACCAAGCGCCGCCATTATAGAGATTGGGGCGAATGCGATTCAGATACTCGGCATGCTGCTTGCGAAACTCGATGTCGCGCTTGCCCTTGCGGTCGGGCACCATCTCCACGGAGTCCAGTTCGCCTGCTACGGTGAAGAGCTCCTTGGTCAGATTGAAGAGCTTGGCAGTATCGTATGCCTGCTTCAAGTAGAGTTTCTCATTGCCCTGCTCATACTGCTTGCGAACGGCATCGAAGAGCACGCTCCATATCTTCTTGTTAGAGCGATTGACCGAATCGGCCAAGAGTTTTCTCATGCTAGCCTGCGCCTTGTCCAGGTCCTTGCCTGCCTTCACTTGGTCCTTGGCAGCGATGAGCTCTTTCTTTTGGGCATGTCCCAGGGATGGCGCGCCCATCAAGAGCGCACCCACAAGGAGCCATGTCTGTATCAATCGTTTCATATCTATCATCTGTTATAATTACTTGTTGCCATACTGGTAATAGTACCAATAGGTGTTGCCGTAGGTGTCACGGAGCGCATTCTTACGCTCAATGGCTGTGGCAGAGTTATGTTCCATCTGCTGATAGTCTTGGAAGTCAGCATCCATCACATTGTCATGGAACACATAGAGTGGATTGCTCCTACTGTGCGTATAGAGCGTCAGAGCCTCCTTATAGTGAGTAGGGAGCTTCACGGAGTCTGGATAGACCTTGCGCAAAGCCACCACAAACTGGTCTAATTTCTTGTCGAGCAGCAAGCCGCAGAGCTTATAATCATCAGGTATGCGATTCTTGAGATGATGCTGCTGCTTCCAGGGCGATGGTTTCAGCATCCACTTGGGTGCTTGCCACATCATCGCCTTCACAGTGATGCTATCTGGCATCATGGCTCGGCTGCCACCCATCAGCGGATAGGTGAAAAGTCGGTTGCCCAGCTGCCCCGTCTTGTAGAGGCAAGCTATACGAAGCATAGTGAGCGAAGAGTCGGTCTGGGCTGACTTCTCGCCTACCTCCAATGCCTCGTTATATTTTTTCTCCTTCATCAAGTGCTCCATCTTCATTCTCTCGTGGAACAAGGTATCGCTGCTGGCTATCGACACCACCAGGATTATCATCACCACCATCTGCAACAGGTTGACCCACATGTAGCGAGACAGCCAACCATAGCTATGAGGCTCATTCTGAATGGGCTCCAACTGGCGCACCACCCACATGGCTGCAGCCCAGACTATGAGACATAGCGGAATGGCTATCCACCAGCCGCCCAAGGAATGATGCACATCCACATCATTGGGGATGTCGGTGATCATCGTCAGGAAGAGAAACGATGGGAAATAATTGAGCGCATGGAAAGTGCGCTTGACGCGGCTTGCCGCAAAGACACCCAGCTGCAACAGGTAAAAGACAAAAGTGGTGAGCAGCGGCGCAAAAGTATAGCTATAATCCGTCTTCCCATCTGACAGCACATGCTGCGCCACAGCCAACACATCTCCCTGATAACACGCCAGGTAGAGATAAGTAAACGTAATAAAGACAATAGCACAGGCGAAGTGCATCTTCGCCGTGCTATTCTTACTATTCTTCATACAATCTAATATGTTATTCTAATTTAATTTTTCTTCAGCACGATAGCCGTACGAGCTGGCAAGTAGAGTTTGAGCCACTCCTTGCGGTCGTTGACATAGAGAGGATCGTAGCTGGTGAGATGAGTCATCTCATCATCATTGAGTCCATTGCCGCCGAACGCCTTGTTGTCCGTATCGAGTACCACGCTGTAGGCTCCCGTAGGTACTAGGAATCCATAGTCGGTAAACGAGCGGGTTGGCGAGAAGTTGAAGACAAAGAGCAGGTCGCCTCGCATATAGGCTAGTACCTGGTCGCCATCATTGTGCCAGATCTCTACGACTGGTGTCTTGTTAAAGTTCTTTTCGCTCGTGATGGTTTGGAGCATCGCTTTATCAAAGTCGCCTAAGTAGTGGTAGCAGAGATCCTTATTATCCACTAAGTTCCACTGGCGGCGAGCGTACTTATAGCTCCAACCATTGCCCTCGCGAGGGAAGTCTATCCACTCTGGATGACCAAACTCATTGCCCATGAAGTTGAGGTATCCGCCATTGATGGTAGAAGCCGTACAGAGGCGTATCATCTTGTGCAGGGCGATGCCTCGGTGCACCATATCGTTCTCATCTCCCTTCTTGAAGTGCCAGTACATGTCGGCATCGATGAGTCGGAAGATGATGGTCTTGTCGCCTACCAGGGCTTGGTCATGACTCTCGCAGTAAGAGATGGTCTTCTCGTCAGAACGGCGATTCTTCACCTCCCAGAAGATGCTGGATGGCTTCCAGTCTTCATCCTTCAGTTCCTTGATGGTCTTGATCCAATAGTCTGGTATGTTCATCGCCATACGATAGTCGAATCCATAGCCACCGTCCTCAAACTTGGCAGCCAAGCCTGGCATTCCGCTCACCTCCTCGGCAATGGTGATGGCGTTCTTGTTCATCTCGTGTATCAGGCAGTTGGCAAGGGTAAGATAGCAGATGGCATTGTCATCCTCATGACCATTGAAGTAGTCGCCATAGTTGCAGAATGCCTCGCCCAGTCCGTGGCTGTAATATAGCATAGAGGTTACACCATCGAAGCGGAAACCATCGAAGTGGAACTCATTGAGCCAGTACTTGCAGTTGCTCAAGAGGAAGTGGATGACCTCGTCCTTGCCATAATCGAAGCAGAGACTATCCCAAGCTGGATGCTCGTGACGATCGCCAGGATAGAAATACTGGTTAGGGTCGCCAGCCAGATTGCCGAGTCCCTCCACCTCATTCTTCACAGCGTGAGAATGCACGATGTCCATAATCACGGCGATGCCATTCTGATGGGCAGTGTCTATGAGTTCCTTCAGCTCTTCAGGGGTACCGAAGCGACTGCTGGCTGCAAAGAAGCTACTTACATGATAGCCAAATGAGCCATAGTAAGGGTGCTCCTGGATGGCCATGATCTGAATGCAATTATAGCCATCGGCAATGACGCGTGGCAATACATTGTCCTTAAACTCAGTATAAGTGCCCACCTTCTCGGCATCCTGTCCCATTCCGATGTGGCACTCGTAGATGAGGAGTGGATTCACCTTAGCCCTGAAAGTCTTCTTCTTCCAAGTGTAAGGAGCTGGATTCCACACCTGCGCAGAGAATATCTTAGTCTGCTCATCCTGCACCACGCGCTGTGCCCAGGCAGGTATGCGCTCGCCTTCTCCACCTTCCCAGTGAACCTTCATCTTGTAGAGGTCGCCATGCTTCATGGCTTTCTCTGGCAGCTTGAGTTCCCAGTTGCCAGTGTTCTTCACTCTCTTGGCGCGATACTTCTCGCTCTCCTGCCAGTTGTTGAAGTCACCTATCAGGTAGATGTCTGTGGCATGAGGTGCCCACTCACGGAACACCCATCCACGGGCTGTCTTGTGGAGTCCGAAGTATTCATAGCCATTGGCAAAATCGCTCAAAGTCTTCTTGCCATTGTTGGTGAGCAGGTTCAACTTCCACAGGGCGTGTTCATGTCTTCCCTTGATGGCATCCTCATAGTCTGCCAAGTATGGGTCGTTCTTCACCAGTCCGATATGTTTTGGAGCTGCTGCCTTCACAGCCTTCTTGCTTGCAGCCTTCTTGGCTGTGGTCTTCTTGGCTGTAGCAGCCTTACTTGTTGTTTTCTTTTCCGTAGCCATATATCATGATTTTAGAGGGGTTAATACTTTCTTTATTTCCAATGATGGAAGCTCTCTTCTGGCTTATGCCTTCACCTTGAAGATAGCCTTGTGGATATCGCCCTTGCCGATGCATGGCTGATGTCCGTCCTCTGGCCAGAAGATGGCAAACTGTCCTGGCTTGCAGGTAACGAGAGTCTGTGCCTTCACACCTGGATACTTAGTGAGGTCTTTCTCGGCGTTATATTCCACGTCGGGCAGGTCGGCAAGCGGAGTATATCCGTAGGTCTCCTCATTGTCGAGCGGTATCTGGATGTCGAGCATCTTGCGATGGGTCTCTATCACAGCCT
This sequence comes from Candidatus Segatella intestinihominis, assembly GCA_900548535.1. Classification (GTDB taxonomy): domain Bacteria; phylum Bacteroidota; class Bacteroidia; order Bacteroidales; family Bacteroidaceae; genus Prevotella; species Prevotella intestinihominis. The sequence goes on from URLG01000022.1 coordinate 18,960, forward strand.
CGTCCTCTGTCTTGCCATGGGCGGTGGTTATGTTTACAAAGAGGTCGCCCTCCTTGATATAATGCTTACCGTCTTCGAGCTTAGCGAGATCATTCTCCTTGATAAACTTTACCACGTCTGCAAAGAGTGGATTGAGAGAAACGTATCTCTCCAAATTGTCTAAAGTGTCAATTACCATAATGTATTAAGTTGTATTATTATTGTCTAAATTATTAATTCTTAATAATAAATCAATCCTCAAATCGCTTGCCATTCTCGTAAGTACCCTTGGCGGTAACCTGTCCGTTGCGGTCTTTCTCCACAAATCTGCCGTCACGCACATCGCCCTTGTATGTACCCTCAAATCGCTTGCCATCCTTGTCTTCCTCTATGCAGGCTCCCTCACGCTTGCCATTGCGATACACTCCCTTGAAGCGCTTGCCGTTGGCATAATGGATCACCACATTGCCATCCACGAAGCCATTTTTAAATTCGCCCTCGAAGATGTCGCCATTCTTCTTGGTCAGCTTGCCCCTGCCGTTCTGCAGATCGTCCTTCCAAGTGCCTACATAGATGTCGCCATTCTTCCACACGAAGGTGCCCTGTCCAGAACGCTGTCCGTCCAGGAACTGTCCGGTATACTTAGCACCATTGGCTGAGCGGAAGATGCCTTCGCCTGTGCGTTCGCCCTGGGCATAATCGCCCTCATACACATCTCCATTATGGAACTTGTAGATGCCCTTGCCGTCCTGAATGTCATCCTTCCAGTCGCCATTGTAGACATCGCCATCGGCATATCTGAACGTGCCCTTGCCCGAGCGCTGGTTGTCCACCCACTGTCCGTCGTAGGTAGTGCCGTCACCCCAGTTAAAGGTACCGTTGCCATTCTTCATATCGTTCAACCATTGGCCCTTATACTGAGCGCCATTGGAGTAGGTGTAAACACCCCTGCCCTGTCGCTTGTCCTTGTACCAGTCGCCATCATACTTATCACCATTGTAATAGTACATCACGCCATGGCCATGCTGGAAGTCGCGAAACCAGAGTCCCACATATTTATTATTGTTCTGGAAATAGTAGGTTCCCTTGCCGTGCTGTTGGTCTTGCATCCACTGTCCCTCATACTTCTCGCCATCGGAGAAGGTGTAGACACCATACCCCTCACGCTTGCCCTTGACGTAAGAGCCCTCGTAAGTATCACCATTGGAGTAGACGGCAGCGCCCTTGCCCTGAGGCTTTCCACTCACCATCTCGCCCTTGTACTGACCGCCATCACGAGTGACGCAAGATCCCAGAGTAATCTTCTGGGCAGAAACGGCTAAAGGCGACAAACTCAGTGTGAGCGTCAGCAAAAGAGACTTGCCATAAGCACCTATCTTAATATCTGAATTTCTATAATATTTCATGTCAATAGTATGTATTCGTTTGATTCAATCTCCAAAGTTAGAGATTTTTCGGCAAACAGCCAAATAGATTAAGCAAATTTAAGGTTAAATACTGAAAAATTTATTTTTCAAAAGATTATAACGAGTAGCATACAATAATATATGTACAGCTTCGTTATACAAAAAAACGGACAATAAAAACTCTGAAATATTATGATTTTAAATTGTGCAATTATCGACGAAGACCCTAATGCCCTAGAGCAACTCAAGAAATACGTAGACGAAATGCCTACATTCAACCTGATTGGTGCCTACCATACAGCCATCGAAGCTGTGGATGGTATTCGCCACAATCATCTTGACATTCTGTTTCTAGCCATCCACATGCAGCAGATTAGCGGATTGGAATTTGCCAAGGTGGTGCCAAAGAACGTGAAGATCATCTTCACCACCGCCTTCAAGGAGTATGCCATCGAGGCATATAAGGTGAACGCCTTCGACTATCTGCTCAAGCCTATCACCCACGAAGACTTTGTGGCTGCCTGCCAGAAGGTATTCGATAGCTACATGCAGGATGACAACTACAATCCCATCAAGCGCGATAAGTTTCTCATCGTGAAGAGCGACTACCGATACATTCGCATCGCCTTCGATGACATCCTCTTTGTGGAATGCGCCAAGGACTACATCAAGTTCCATCTGGACGGCAAGCCGATGGTGATGACGCTGGGCAACATGAAGCACCTGGAAGAAAGACTGCCGAAAGACAAGTTCCGCCGAGTGCACCGCTCCTACCTAGCCAACATGAGCAAGTTTGACGTGATAGAGCGAGGCAAAATCATCTATGGCTCATTAGCTATCCCGATATCCGAATCATACTACGAGGAAATCAAGGTCTATCTGGATGAGCACTCTGTATAAAATAGTAGCCGACGCTTGGAGAGCGTCGGCTACTACTTCATTACATCAACTGCTCTGGAGAAGAAACATAGATAGTGGCTCCATGCTCAGAAAGGAAGTCTTGGTCACGGAATCCCCAAAGCACACTGATACAAGGCATTCCGCTATTGCGAGCCGTCTCCACATCCACATCGCTATCACCTATATAGACTGCCTTACCTCTGCTGGCATGCATCAGTCGCAAAGCCTCGTTTACGGTATCGGGAGCAGGCTTTTTCTTGATGCCTTCCTTCTCTCCGATGGCCACGTCCACCAAGTCGCCAAAGTAGTGCTTGCAGAGAGCCTGGGTGGCTTCGCAAAACTTATTGCTCACCACGGCAACATTCTTGCCCCTAGCCTTCAGCGCAGAGAGCATGTCCATAATGCCCGGGTAAGGCTTGGTTCGGTCGGTGTTGTGGGCTAGATAATGATTGCGGAAATCTCGGAAGATATGCTCAAACTCCTGCTCATCTATATTCTTCTGCGAGTACACAGCACGCTGCATCAATAGCCTGATGCCATTGCCCACCATCATTCTCACTGCATCCACCGAATACTCCTTCAAGCCATTCACCCTCAACGCATAATTGCAACTTGCAGCCAAGTCATCGAGCGTAGAGAGGAGCGTTCCGTCGAGGTCGAAGATATAGGTATCGAAGTCAAACTGGATGCCATGGGTGAGCTTCTTGGTGCGCAGTTCGCCGCCATGAAGCACATATACATCGTCCTGATAGATAGGCACATCGCTCACCTTTCGGTTATCACCATACTCCCAGCGCTTAAACTGCATGGTCTCCTTGTCTATCACCACATATTTATATTCTATCGGTCCATCGATAGGTGCCACATTCACCGAGAGCACATACTCGTCATTGCCCAACCCAGAAGGAGGCATCGGCAAGAAATGCGCCGTATTCCAATTGCCCAAAGTAGGATGATTGCCCAGCAGGGCGATCGTTTCACCCGGATGCAACTTAGGGGCGCTCACCTTGAAGATGACCGTCTTCTCAAAGAGAGGCACGCGGTCTATCAGATAAGTGTCGGCAAGCTCTATCTTGGCAGGGAAGTTTTTGTATTCACCCTTCTGATAGCTCAGGGCCTCCTTCTTGTCTTCCAGCCAGCAATCATTGAAGTAATAATTCTTGGCAGGATTATATCCATACGCCCTGACCTCAGACAGGCTCTCCATGCGACAGGTCTTCCCATCAGCATCGAGCACCCTATAATAATAATGTATATAGGCAAATGGATGGTGCTTATTATCTCTCGTGGAAGTCTCCACCTCCCACAAGTAGCCATCACGAGTGTACATCTCCAAATCCACCCACTCGTCATACTTAGGATCATCCGCATAGATGAATCTCAAGCACACGCAGAGTTTCTCGCCCCAATTGGCACGATAAGGTATCGTAAATTTCATTTTCATAATCGTAGCATTTTTTAATTTACAATTACAAAGGTAAGCAAAAATGCGGAAACTCGAATAAAGAATCTGCTAATTAACCTAATTTAATTCGCATGGCTTTGCCATTTCCCATTTTTACTGTACTTTTGCACCCAAAATACAAAAAACTCTAGCAGTGAAAAGAAATAACAAAAGAAAAATGAAGAAATCAGTTTCTAGATTCTATCTGTATGGCGCCCTAGGCTGCATCGCAGTCATCGCCATCGTGGGCTATCTCTATTGCTTCTCTTCGTTCTCCAAGAGCAGCAAGACTGAGTATGTATACATCGATGCCGACGATAATATCGACTCTGTATATAATAAGGTGAGACCTATCGCCAAGTCCATCCCTTTCCAGGCGTTCCGCACCTTGACCCATCATTCTGGCTATCCAGAACATATCCGCACGGGTAGATATGCCATTCACCCAGGAGACGGAGCACTCAAGACATGGCGACACCTGAAGAACGGACTTCAGGAACCAGTCAACCTTACCGTGCCTTCAGTAAGAACGCTTGATAAGCTATCGGCTGAACTCAGCAAGAAACTGATGATGGACAGCACCACCATCCTCAAGGCACTGACCGACGAGGCCACCTGCGAGAAGTATGGCTATGACACAGCCACCATCGCCTGCATGTTTATCCCCAACACTTACGACATCTACTGGAACGTAAGCATCGATAAGTTCATGGAGCGCATGAAGAAAGAGAGCAACAAGTTCTGGAACTTCGAGCGCACCCAGAAGGCGAAGACGATGAAGCTGACCCCTAACGAGGTGATAACACTGGCTAGTATCGTGGACGAAGAGACTGCCAACAATGCCGAGAAGCCTATGATAGCGGGCATGTACTACAACCGCTTGATGCTTCGCAACGCTGAGTATCCTGAAGGTATGCCACTGCAGGCCGACCCAACCATCAAGTATGCTTGGAAGCGATTCGACCTGAAGCGCATCTACAACAACCTGCTGTACATCAAGAGTCCATACAATACCTACAAGAACCCAGGTCTCCCTCCTGGCCCAATCCGCATCCCATCGGTAGCAGGCATCGACGCCGTTCTCAACCATGTGCGCCACGAATACCTCTACATGTGTGCCAAGGAAGACTTCAGCGGAACCCACAATTTCGCTCGCACTTACGAGGAGCATTTGCAGAACGCAGCCAAGTACTCCAAGGCTCTGAATGAGCGCGGAATCAAGTAATAAATACTCATTTGACGAGCAGCAAAGACAGAAAACTTGCAGAAAGTCATATTTTCTGCAAATTTTCTGTCTTTTTATTTGGTAGTTTGCTAATAATGTTGTACTTTTGCGCCATCAAACATTTCCAACAAAAGAAAATATATACACATGAACAGAACGATTATTACAGTAGTGGGCAAGGATACCGTTGGTATCATCGCCAAGGTTTGTACCTATTTGGCTGAGAACAGCATCAACATTTTGGACATCTCACAGACCATCGTACAGGAGTACTTCAACATGATGATGATCGTGGACATGGGTAAGATGACAAAATCATTCGAGGAAGTTGCTGACGACTTGGCAGCAGTTGGCAAGGACATGGGCGTCCAGATCAAGTGCCAGCGTGAGGAAATCTTCGACATGATGCACCGCATCTAAATTTTAAATTTTAAAAATCAAAGAACATGATCAATATATCTGAGGTTATCGAAACCAATAAGATGATAGAGCAAGAGAACTTTGATGTGCGTACCATCACCATGGGTATCAACCTGCTGGACTGCGCATCAACTGACCTCGATGAGCTCTGTCAGAACATCTACAATAAAATCACACGCTTGGCAAAGAACTTGGTTAAGACGGGCGAGGACATCTCCAAGGAGTTTGGTGTGCCTATCGTCAACAAGCGTATCTCCATCACCCCTATCTCACTGGTGGGCGGTTCTGCTTGCAAGACTACCGACGACTATGTGAAAATAGCCAAGACCCTGGACAAGTGTGCCAAGGAGCTGGGCGTCAACTTCCTCGGTGGCTACTCCGCCATCGTGAGCAAGGGTATGAGCAAGAGCGATAAACTCCTGATTCGCTCCATCCCTCAGGCTCTGGCCCAGACCGACTTCATCTGTAGCTCAGTCAATGTAGGTTCTACCAAGACAGGTATCAACATGGATGCCGTGCGCTTGATGGGCGAAATCGTGAAGGATACTGCCGAGGCTACCAAGGACAAGGGATCGCTGGGATGCGCCAAGCTCGTAGTGCTCTGCAATGCGCCTGACGACAACCCATTTATGGCTGGTGCCTTCCATGGAGTTTCTGAGGCTGACGCTGTAATCAGCGTGGGTGTCAGTGGTCCGGGCGTAGTGAAATACGCTTTGCAGAGTGTGCGTGGTGAAAGTTTCGAGGTGCTCTGCGAAACCATCAAGCGCACTGCCTTCAAGATTACCCGTGTAGGTCAGTTGGTTGCCAAGGAGGCATCTCGCCGCTTGGGCGTTCCATTCGGCATCATCGACCTCTCTCTGGCTCCTACTCCAGCCATTGGCGATAGCGTAGCTGATATTCTGGAAGAGATTGGTTTGGAGCACGCAGGTGCACCAGGTACCACAGCGGCTCTCGCCTTGCTCAATGACCAGGTGAAGAAGGGCGGCATCATGGCTTCTTCTTACGTAGGCGGACTGAGCGGTGCCTTCATTCCTGTGAGCGAAGACCAGGGTATGATCAATGCCGTAGAGGCTGGCGCACTCACCATTGAGAAGTTGGAGGCTATGACTTGTGTATGCTCCGTAGGTTTGGATATGATTGCCATCCCTGGTGACACTCCAGCCACCACGATTTCGGGCATCATCGCTGACGAAGCTGCCATCGGTATGGTGAACCAGAAGACTACTGCCGTGCGTGTCATCCCAGTTGTGGGCATGAAAGTAGGAGACAATGTAGACTTCGGTGGCTTGCTGGGTCATGCTCCCATCATGCCTGTCAATAAGTTTAGTTGCGAGGCATTCGTCAACCGAGTTGGTCGAATCCCTGCTCCTATCCATAGTTTCAAGAATTAAAGAATGGCTTTAGAGAGGACGAACAGGAGAAAGTTTAGCTTCTGTTCGCCCTCTTTTCTATATTATTCCAACTTTTTGTTTAAAAAAGCATAATAGCCCATCCACTATTCAAGAAATATTTGTATCTTTGCTTTTCTCAAATGAAATAAATTACTCACACTTTTAAATCGAGAAACATTATGAGCAAATATTTTGCAGAATCAGAATTGATTATCAATGAGGACGGAAGTTGCTTCCACCTCCATCTACGTCCAGAACAACTGGCAGATAAAGTGATCCTAGTAGGCGACCCAGGTCGTGTAGCCCTCGTAGCATCTCACTTCGACGAGAAAGAGTGCGAGGTTTCTAGCCGTGAGTTCCATACCATCACAGGCACTTACAAAGGCAAGCGCATCACCGTGCAGAGCACAGGTATCGGATGCGACAACATCGACATCGTGGTCAATGAGCTGGATGCCCTCAAGAACATCGACTTCAAGACTCGCACCGAGAAGCAAGAGCACACCACGCTCACCCTAGTGCGCATCGGCACCTGCGGCGGTTTGCAGCTCAATACCCCAGCTGGCACTTTCGTGGCTTCACAGAAGAGCATCGGTTTCGACGGCTTGCTCAATTTCTACGCACACCGCAATGAGGTGAGCGACCTGGAGACAGAGACTGAGTTCAAGCGCCAAGTGAAGTGGGTGGACCAGATAGGCAACCCATACTGTGTAAACAATGACCCAGAGCTTTTGGATCGTATCGCTGGCGATGATATGGTACGTGGCATCACTATCGCTTGTGGTGGATTCTATGGTCCACAGGGTAGAGAGCTCCGCATTCCACTAGCCGACCCTGAGCTTAATCAAAAGATCGAAGACTTCGAGTATAAGGGATTGCGTGTCAATAACTTCGAGATGGAGAGCTCAGCTCTTGCCGGTCTTTCACTCTTGCTGGGTCACAAGGCTATGACCTGCTGCATGGTTATCGCCAACCGCCGTGCCAAGAAAGCCAACACGGGTTATAAGAGCACAATCGACAACCTCATCCAGTTGGTTCTTGACAGAATCTAAGAGGTTTAACATATCATAAAGTTCAAACAACAAACATCAAAATACAATAAGTAAATGACCGAAGAATGTATTTGCGCCTTGGCAACGCCTGCTGGTGGTGCCATCGGAATCATCCGTCTGAGCGGAGAGAAATCCATAGAAATCACCGACCAGGTTTTCACTTCTGCCAATGGTAAACCTCTGGCAGAAGCCAAGCCCTATACCATCCACTATGGTGAGCTGAAGGACAAGGAAGGCAATACCATTGACGATGTCTTGGTAAGCGTCTTCAAGGCACCTCACAGCTACACGGGCGAGGACAGCGTAGAAATCTCTTGCCATGGCAGCAGATACATTCTTCAGCAAGCTTTGCAAAGACTGATAGAAGCAGGTTGCCGCCAAGCCAACCCTGGCGAATATACCCGCAGAGCCTTCATGAACGGCAAGATGGACCTATCTCAGGCTGAGGCGGTGGCAGACCTCATAGCGTCTACCAACAAAGCTACCCATAAGATGGCTCTCAGCCAGCTAAAGGGTCATTTCAGCAGCGAATTGTCTCGTCTGCGCGAGCAACTCCTCAAGATGACATCCCTCCTGGAACTAGAATTAGACTTCAGCGACCATGAGGAACTAGAGTTTGCCGATCGCACAGAGCTCAAAGCCTTGGCAGAGCAGATAGAGCAGCGCATCACCACCCTAGCCCGATCCTTCGAGACAGGCAATGCCTTGAAGCAGGGCGTACCCGTAGCCATCATAGGCTCTACCAACGTGGGTAAGAGCACCCTCCTCAATCGCCTTCTCCACGAGGAGAAAGCCATCGTGAGCGATGTACATGGCACCACCCGTGATGTCATAGAAGACACCACAGTGATAGACGGCATCACCTTCCGCTTCATTGACACCGCTGGCATCCGCAAGACAGATGATGTGGTGGAGAATATAGGTATCGAGCGCACCTTCCAGAAGCTGAAAGAAGCCAAGATTGTGATTTGGCTTCTAGATGAAGAGCCTACCACAGAAGCTATACAAGAAATGGCGTCAAAGGCGCATGGCAAAACGCTCTTGAAGGTATTCAACAAGATAGATGCCAAGCATTTCTCCCCAAACGATGACTATCTCTTGATCAGTGCCCGAACTGGCGAAAACATCTCCCTATTAGAGCAGTCCCTAGTCAAGGCTGCCGACATCCCTGAGATCACAGAGAATGATGTCATCATCACGAGCGCCCGCCACTATGAGGCCTTGACTCGCGCCAACGATTCCCTCCAGAGAGTCATAGAATCCATGGATATGGGCATGAGTGGAGACATCATAGCCGAGGACCTCAAGATAGCATTGGAAGAGCTAGGCGAAATCACTGGCGGACAGATAAGTAGCCAAGAAACGCTCAACAATATTTTCAAGCATTTCTGCATCGGGAAATAAGTCGTGATAAACAACGATTAATATCGACAACAAATGATAGTTAAGGTGCTCAAAATGAGCACCTTTCTTTTTAGCCTTACTATTGGTTATAATCAATGGTAAGGCTTTTTTAGCACCTTTTTGTACCGCTCTTGTACCTCCACTTTTCAAAAGTAATAATATGAGACTCCATTTTTGGCAAATGAGTGCAAGATTGCCGAGAGTTTTGGACAATGATGGATGATGATATAAGACCATTGAAAATAAACGGAGTAATGACAGACGACTTTTTCTACAATAAATTAAGTAAAAAAGTATAAAAAGCGTACAAATGACAGCAAGCAAAGAAAGAATTCTAAAAATTTGCGAGTATTGCGGGAAGAGCTTCTATGCATCAAAATCCACAACTCGTTATTGCTCCAAGCAATGCAACAGTTATGCCTATAAGGCAGCAAGACGTGAGGAGAAAGTAAAGATGGCTGAGACAATGAGCCACCGAAAAGCTTCCGAGAAATCCATGTCTGAAATCCTCGTGAAAGAATACCTAACTATTCAAGAGGTCGCAATACTTTTGGGACTAAGCAGACAGACCATATATAATATGGTGTATAGTGGTAAGTTGCGAGCATCCAAGATTACTTCTCGTTTATCTTTAATCAGAAAGCGAGATATAGATTATCTTGTTGATAGTTTGCCATACACCACCAAAAAAAGTGCTTCAAAAGAAGCAGTTCATGCAAACCGAGAGCTACCTGTTCCAGAATATTACTCTGCCAAGGAAATTGCAGAAGTCCACAACACTTACGAGACCGCCATCTATGAGATAGTCAAGAAAGTCAAGATTTCAAGAATATCCATACAAGGAAGAGTATATTGGAACAAGAAAGAGGTGGATGATTATTTTGCACACCTGTCTCCAGATCCAACCATCAGTGAATGGATGACTGTTATGGACATTCAACAGAAATATTGTATGACGAAAACAGCCGTATATAGTTTCGTTAGTCACAATGCTATTCCAAGAAAAATGGAAGGTAACAATGTTCTGTATTCCAAGCGTCATGTACAATTGGCAAAAGGTGAATCCGTAGAAGACCAACTTTATTATACAATACCGGAGGCCATGAAGTTGTATGGTTTAAGTCAGGACCAGATTTATAAGCGTATCAAGAAATACGCTATTGAAAAGGTGAAGATTGGCAAGTATATCAAGATTTCCAAGCGAGATTTAGAGAAAGCTATCGGCAAGCCTAAGGTTATTTAGCGGTTATCAAAAGGTTAAGTTGTACCCCATTACATAACTCTATTATTTTGCAATCGATTTCAAAGATCTCTTAATACGGGATCATATATGAAACATAAGTATCACATTATAAAAAGCAAACATCATGGTAAATACATGTACAAGAGTTTCTCTTCGCCAAAGAGCGATTAAAAACGACCGTATTTCTCTTTATTTGGATTTCTATCCACCAGTACGCAACCCTAAGACTATGCAAATGAGTCGCAGGGAATATTTAGGTATCTATATCTATGCTCATCCAAAGAATGAGATGGAACGTGAGTTTAATACAGATATGCTCAATAAAGCAGAGGCCATCCGTTGTATCAGAACCCAATCACTCATCAACGAAGAATTTGGTTTTTTGGACAAAACACGACAGAAAGCTGATTTTTTGGCATACTTTGAGAAGATGACACATAAGAAAGATGACAAGTGGACATGTGTCTACAAGCATTTCTTCAAATTTGTTCAAGGTCATTGTACATTTGGGGATGTGACAGTGGAACTTTGCAAAAAGTTCAGAGAGTATCTTCTGAATGCAAATCAGTTGAATCGAACAAAACAAAAGGTATCTCTCAACTCTGCAGCAGGTTACTACTCTACTTTCCGTGGTCTCTTAAAAATCGCCTATCGTGACAAGTGGCTGCGTGAGAACATCAATGACTATCTGGACAAGATTGAGCCACAAGATGTAAAGAAGGAGTTTCTTACCCTCGATGAAGTAAAGCAGTTGGCTGCTACTCCTTGCGATATACCTGTACTTAAGTCTGCCTCCCTCTTTGCTTGCCTCACAGGATTGCGAATCAGCGACATCTTAAAATTGCGTTGGGAAGACTTCGAGATAGCTCCCGACCAAGGCTATTGCTTGCGTATTCGTACCCAGAAGACTCAGACCGAGGCAACCTTGCCTATCAGCAACGAGGCATACGAACTATGTGGTGAACCAAGCACGGGTATCGTGTTCAAGGGATTGAAGCGCAGCATGATTAACCATCCCCTTAAAGCATGGTTGAAGAAGGCAGGAATCACCAAGCTATTTTCATTCCATTGCTTCCGGCACTCGTATGCAACAATCCAAATCGCCTTAGGCACAGATATTTACACGGTTTCAAAAATGCTTACCCATAAGAATGTAAGCACAACACAGATATATGCCGACCTCGTGAACGCAAAGAAAAGAGAGACAGCAAATAAGATTTCTCTTAAATAAATCCATTGCATTCATTTCATGGTGCCCGATATTGAAAAAATGTTCAATATCGGGCTTTTTAGTTAAAGGCTCCTAAAAGTTTTACGTGACTCATGCGTGACTCACGTGTCAGTTTCTGCAGTTTTTCCTATTTTTGCGCCACAAATGATTAATAATACGCAATATGAAACAGTTTAAAAAAGAATTTTTGACACAGCATTTATTGGTTTTGTGTGCAATGTCTATCATTGGTGCACTTGTTCGCAACGAAGCTATGCAATATGGTGTAGACACCTTTAGCTGCAACTTGACGTTCGTTATCTCAACCACCATACTGATGGTTGTTTATCTCCATGCATTAGATAGTATCGTACGATTGCTTGCCCCATGGTTTAAGCATATCTTTTGTAATACAATAAACAATACAGAAAGAAAGCGTCTGTCTTCTATTGCCATCAATGAAACAAATACATATGATGAGGGGGAAGAGCTAAACCTGGAAGAAGTAACTTTCGTCTATGCAGATGAAGCCTCTTCTTGTATTACAAGCTATGAACAGTTGAGACAGGAAGCATTGGAAGACAAAGTCAAAAAGGAAAAGGTCTTGTTAAACTCAGCTATCGATTATACCAGAAGAACTTTTGCTGCCTACATGAAAGAGGAGCATTTGAACCAACTTTGTGACAACATCGCTATTTTCCAGTGTTGTGCCTCTACACACATGAGACATCATTCATTGATTGTTGATAAGGCTATTCGTACTATAGACTTAATGCATTATGCTTGGAATATAGGAAATCTCTTCAAGAAGAAAGGCATTGATACAGCAACCTTTGTAAAACAAGTTTTTGCTGATGCGCTGGTTGATGTGGAAATATCCACTATTATAAGGAAGTTAAGAATGGAAGGTACCTGCATCATTGAATTACTACCAAGCTTAGATGTTCAAGGCGGAATCAAGACACATTATTGTTGCTGATAAGCATTGAGCGGTTATTCAGAGGTTATATCTCAGTGATATTTATCCCCATTACATAACTCATTTACTTTGTACCCGAATAATAAAAAATGAACAGATATGATAAATGAAAGTATCACCTTTGATAAGTTACCACAAGCGGTATCTTATTTAACAGAACAAGTTATCGAGTTGAAGCAAATGGTATCAGCACTTCAACCTACATCATCAGTAAATAACCATATATTGGTTGAGATTGATGAGGCTGCTATTATTATAATGAAGTCGAAGCCAACTATTTATCGATTGGTTAACCAAGGCATTCTGCCATCCTATAAAAAAGGTAAGAAGCTATACTTCTATAAGGATGAGCTGCTTGCATGGATTGCGAATGGTCGAAAAACTACCAAGGAGCAGAACCCTTCTGAAATGCTAAAAGCCATGCAAGGAGGAATGAAGCGCAAACCCAAGTCAATGTATAATTTTTAACTCTATGCCAAATGACAGCTTTAAATAACAATAAGGAAACTTCCATCAATCCACTGATTATCATGGATAAGGCTATTGATATGAGTACTCGCCTATCAGGAAGCCAGTTTCCCGTAAGCATCTTTCCTGCCAAGATTCAGAGAATCATCAAGGAGGTACACGAATGCCACAGTTTTCCTACCGACTATATATCAGCAGCCATACTCACTGCATTGGCTGTTGGTATCGGCAACACGCACTTGGCACAGATGAAACAAGGTTGGCTTGAAAGTCCTATCTTATACATGGCTCTTATCGGAAGACCAGGAGCCAACAAGAGCCACCCACTTAGCTTCGCTATGAAGCCATTCCTCGATTACGACTATGAGCAAAACAAGTTATTCGAGGAGCAATACAGTAAGTTTGAGGAAAAGATGTGCATGTCTCGCAAGGAACGCATTGAAAATGGAGAGGATGGATTTCCGCAAGAACCTGTACGCAAACGTTTCTTGGTCTCTGATGTCACACCAGAAGGCTTGAGCTATATTCATGCGCAGAACAAGAGGGGTTTATGCCTATGGACAGACGAATTGTCTGCATGGTTCAAGAACTTCAACCGCTATAACAATGGTTCAGAGGAACAGTTCTGGCTATCTGTCTTTAGCGCCAAGACAACCATATCAGACAGAAGAAGTTCCAAGAGTTCCATTTTCATTAAACGCCCCTATATCTCAGTAATCGGAACCATCCAAAAGAAGATAATTAGTGAGTTGGCGAAAGGCGAACGCTCCAGCAACGGCTTCATCGATCGCATTTTGTTCGTCATGCCTAACCTTCAGCAGAAAGCGAGATGGAGTGACCGAGAGTTGCCCGATAATATAGAGCGAGATTGGCAAGCCATCATTCAACACCTTATTGATATGGAGTGTCCAATAAATGAGCAACAGGAAATCGAGCCTCATGTCTTATCATTCACAGAAGAAGCTAAGGCAAGGCTCTATGAATGGCAGCATCATTTCTCCGAGCAATGCGACAATGAAACAAATGATACCATTGTCAGCATCTATTGCAAATTGGAGATATACATCATCCGTTTCTGTCTGATTATTCAATTGGCACGATGGACGTGTGGAGAATGTGATAAGGAAGCCATCGATCTGCTGAGTGTAGAGCGAGTCATCCGATTGACAGATTATTTCAAGAACTCTGCCATATCAGTACAAAATATCCTCAACGAGAATATGCTCACCGCTCAACAACAAGCAATCGTCAACCATCTTCCTGCAACATTCACCACGGCCCAAGCTCATGATGTCGCCAAAGAGAACGACATGAAACCAAGGACATTGGAAAGATTTCTGAATGATAACATCGGAGTCCTATTTCGCAAAGAGAAGCATGGGGAATATTCAAAGATTAACTCGTGACGGTATTGTCGGAATTGTCGCTTTTGGCGGTTTTAATACCAAAAGCGACAATTCCGACAGAACCGCCACATAAAAAAAGAAATGAAATGAGTACACATAGATTCATATTAGAGCCATACAAAGGCATCGCTACCCGACATGCATGTCCAGAATGTCATAAGAAACGTAGCTTCGCCCGATATATTGACACAGAAGGGAAGATTGAGTTTCCTCCTTACGTGGGTCGTTGCAACCATGAGCAAAGTTGTGGTTATCACTTCACTCCCAAGGATTTTTTTGAGAAGAATCCCGAGAAGAATGAGACATTTACAAAGGATGAGACTATTTCATATAAGAAGAGAGAAATGCCGAAGCCATTACCCACTTCTTATATAGACGAGAACATCATGCGAAGTTCTCTTAAATATTATGAGGCAAACAACCTTTTCTTGTTTCTATCTTCTCTATTCGGTGAAACAGCTACTCTTTCTTTGATGGAGAAATATCATGTCGGAACTTCCAAACACTGGACTGGTGCCACGGTATTTTGGCAAGGTGACAATCAAGGCAAGGTGAGAACTGGTAAGGTAATGCTCTATTATCCCGAGACAGGTAAGCGAGTAAAAGAACCATACAACCATATTTCATGGGTACACTCGCTTATCCCCCACAAGGATTTCAATCTCTGTCAATGCTTCTTTGGCGAACATCTTATCAATAAAGACAAGACCAAGCCTATAGCATTGGTTGAAAGTGAGAAGACAGCCTTAATAGCCTCCTATTATCTTCCTCACTTCTTATGGATAGCAAGTGGTGGTAAGAATGGTTGCTTTAACACGAAGTCGCTATCTGTTCTGAAAAACAGAGATGTGATCTTATTCCCTGATTTGGGAGCGACAACAGTTTGGCAAGACAAGCTGCCAATGATGCAAGTTCTCGGCATCCGTGCAACGCTTTTCGACTTTTTAGAGCATCAAGCCTGCGAAGAAGATAAAGCTAAAGGCCTGGACATTGCTGATTATTTGCTCAAAATCAAGTCTGCAGAAGCAAAACTTCAAGCCCTCACCAAACAGAATCCTGCCATTCGGAAGTTGATAGATGTCTTCAAACTCGAAATTGTTGACGAGCCTCAACCACGTTTCCGCACTCCTAAAAGGCAACGTGGTTTCAGACTCTGAGATGATTTGAAAAATCGAGGTATCTGACGATAGCAAGTTATGTTTTGAGTTACTCAAAACCTTTCGAATTACTCTCGAAAGCACTTGCCTATCGGTAGATACCTCTCAAAAGTCGAGTATCTGAATCAACCTATCGGTAAGTATTGATCTGCAAATATGATGATTGAGTGACTTACTGACGTACTGATTCATTGTCGTATTGATATACAGACAGAAAGTATTGTATATATGTTTATATGTATATCATTCATTTGAACAAACGTTAGAACGTTCTAACGGTAACCCCAAAAGAACACTCACAGTCTTGTAATCGCAATGACTCTCAATACAGCGAGTAGCAAAACTGTGGCGTAGCCCATGGAATTTTAATCGCTGAATATCCAACTGCTTCAATAACTTGTTAAAATAGTTGCGATACGTTCTTGGCTCAGTCTAGCAGGAAACTTAACTTTCCACTCTACATGATTGAGCCAACCTTGCTTCTCTCCGAAACGAACCACCATTTTTAAAACAATGAGCATGTCCTTGATACTTTTTGGCTCAATCCATAATTCAACTTGTCCAAGGCTAGTATGTTTATTAACGATTGATATTGATAAGTGAAAATTCTGTGGATGAACATCTCGGTTAATAAATCCAGAGATATTCATCACACAGAATTTGGGTATTGCATTTTAGAAGGTTGATTTGAAAACCTATACTTTTCTAAAAACGATTAATCTCATCCTCAGCAGAACCGCTTCCGTTGTATTTATCTTTGAAACTATTGAAGTTGTAACTAATGGAAGCTATGATGCAGCGATTGAAGTTATTCACCTTTCTGTTCTGCACCACAAAATTAACCCTTTTTACATCGTTCAACTTCGAGCTATCAAACAAGTCCTCTGCTTTCAATGTTATCGTCAATTTCTTTTTAAGTAACTGTTTCTGTACCATCATATTGAATGACGAATAACCGTTTTGCTCGTAGATGCCATGATGTCCCTTAATGTTCCAAAAGAAATCACATCGAAAAAGCCAATCGTTCCTTAGTGCCACTACATTTTGGAAAGCGAAGAGACCGGATGGATGATTGTAATCTAATTGCTCTCCATTATATGATAGCGTGAAATAAGGTTTATAGACACCCACCGTCAAAGTAGGTCGCCAGCAACCAAAAACAGGTGAAACAACACATTGCGCTCCTAGTTGCTGGAAATCCTTGGCGTTGGTTGACATCCAAGTTACCGTTCCAGGTATGCCGGATACAGCAACGACAGTCGGATGGATGTAATCCTTGATATACTGATAATCCAACTTGAAGTCGAATATGCTATAATTCACACTAAGTTCTGTATCATACACGTATTGCGGTTTCAGATAAATGTTGCCTTGCTCATAATGGTATTGATTGTTGTAGCTCACACTGTTGTTCAACTGACGAAACGAAGGACGGTTGACCCTGCTACTGAAATCAAGATTCATCCCCACTCTCCCAAACATAGTGGAAAGAGAAAGGGATGGAAGTAAGTCCGAATAATTGGTCTTTTTCTTTACTTCTCCTTGGTCTGTGTTGATGGCATGAATGTACTCATAGCGAAGCCCGATGCTTCCTTTCCATTTGGAGGCAGACAAACGAAAAGTGGCAAATCCTGCATACTTGGTTTCCTTATTCTTGAATTGGTCATCGGCTATCTTCCCTTCTTCGTTTACAGACATACCCCATGAACTGATTTTACTGAAATCCGTTCCGAAATCAAGCCTATCATTCTTATTCATGTTCCAAGCAAACACCCCTTTGAGTGCAGTCGCACGATTTCGCTGGTCGTTTCGCATATGCGTGATTTCTGAGACAGCATCTATTCTACTTGTCTCGCTCACTTGTTGCTTATGTTTCAGTTGAGCATAAACATAGTCGGCATCCAAGTTGAGCTGTAGGTTGTTTGTTAGTTTGCCGATATAATACAGATTGACATTGTGAAACCTTTCCTTTTCAGATTCTTCAGTCTTGTTGTCTGTAGATGTCAGCAGTTCATCATTCTTGTACGTCTGCATATAGTCGAAAGGAGAGTCGAGCATCTTGTAGTTGGAGATGCTTCCCAAATATCTTCCGCCGATAGTGTGATTCTTGTTTATGGCATAATTCATACCAACATTATAGTCATGAGAGTGAGAGCAGTCGGAATATTCAGAAGCAGAAATCTCATGAAATGTATCTTGCCCGTAATTGAACTGGTTAACATCATATCTGATGTCACTTCTCGTATTGTCATATTGATATGCGAGGAATACATCCAAAGCTCCCTTGTGGATGTTGAGGTTGACCTCCTCGTTGTTAGACAAATTCTTATGTTTGGAGATTTCCGCACCCACAATACCAGAAAGTCCATCCAAGGAATGGTGTACGGTAGTGATGTTTATGACACTCCTTGTTTCTGCATCGTATTCTGCCCCAGGGTTTGTTATGAGCTGTACAGACTTCACATTGGTAGAAGAAAGGAGTGACAACCCTGAAGTATTAGTCTGCTTTCTTCCATCTATATAGATGACAGGCTCACCCTTACCAAACACCTCATACTTTCCATTTGTATAGAGCATCCCAGGAATATATTTGATAACATCTGTTGCCTTGCCAATATTTTTCAAATTGGAATTTTGAACGTCAAGCGTAAGTTTACCGTTTTCTCTTGATATGTATTTACGATGCCCTTTAATCACAATTTTTTGCAGATTAATTGTAGCATCCTCCAAGGTTATGGCACCAACTTCACCGGTACGATATGCATTACAATAAGTTTTGTAGCCCACGCAACTCACCTTCACGATAGCCTTTCTCGCCTCGCAAGGAATTACGAACTAACCATTCTCATTTGTTACACCACCCGTGATTAAACAGGAATCACTAACATTGAGCAAAGCGACATTGGCGAAATCGACTGGGCGAGAATGCTTATCCACGATACGACCAATCATCTTGGCGGAAGCCTTCTGAGTGCATTCCACTACAATGATGTTATCCATCTGCGTCATCTTGATGGGGTAAAAGCCTATCAGCTGCATGATGGCATCGGGAACACTCTGGTTTCTGATGCTCTTGGTTACTCTGAAATCCTCCAACTCGTCATACACAAAGTTGATGACATACTTATCCTGTCGAGCATTCAAATCCTTCAATGCCGCAGAGAATGACACATTATTATATTGTCGGGTAATGCGTTGGGCAGAAACGCCCATACTTATCACCGAAAGCAAAATCAAACTTATCAGATATTTACTCATAGCCTATTCTCTGTTTTATAGTCCATATACTGTATATACAGTTGAGGGAATCAAAAAACTAAGCAAAACAACAACTTTTTTCAAAATTTACAGAAAAAACATTCAACGACTCCTTGTCTTCCACAAAGCCATAGGATGAAATTTGATTCTATTGACCATCTCTTTATCCTCGAACAGCAATTCTGGAATATACTTCTTGTCATTGAATTCCCGCACGTATTCTTTCTCTGATTCTGTCAGAACCAATAGCTTTGAGAGAAAGTCTTTCACTTCTGTCTTGGCTTTTTCAAAGTCAAAATGCTCACTGCGCCTAAGCACAGGCAAGAGTTGCGAACGAATCTGCGGAAAACGGATCTTGTCTATCTGCGGAAAGTCAGTATATTCCGTAGGCGTAGCGTTGTCTTTTCTGCTTGAGCCAACAGTCAGATAAAAGACGGTCGCTTTTCTCAGCAACGTTTTCTCTTCATCGCTCACGAATAGTTGATGCTTCACCATGTTATAGACATCATAAATGTCACGTGCAGCACTTCTACCTATCAAGGCGTTTATCTTGGTGGCAAACAATTCGACAGGTGAAAGAGAACGTACCTTCACATCGCTCAGAAACGGAATGGACACATGAGTCTCTATGGCAGGCTGGATATGGCAACGGTCGGAATAGTTGATTTCTATCTTGATGCCATCGTTGTTGCCTGCGGCATTGGTATAATGAAACACCCATGAGTCAAGCGTATGCGGTGTCTTGGAGCCAGGTGCAAGATGATAACCCTCCGACTCCATATAGCGTAGAATCTCGTTATTCACTTCTTGGCGAATGGAGAGCATGGATTCTCGGTCGCAATCCACCGTAAAGTCAAGGTCTATATCTACCGAGAGTCTTGGCAGTTGGAAAACGGTGAGATTGATGGCTGTGCCACCTTTCAGCACAAGAGATTTAGACAGCAAAGGACTGTCATGGAAATAGTTGAGTATCTCCACCAGTCGCATCACCTTTTCGAGGTTGTCGCGAATAAAGCCTTGCTCCTTGGCGATGATGTCAAGAGCTTGTTTGTTATATGAGTTCATATTCTTCCTTTGATGTTAGTTCTTGCGGCACATACATGCGCCATTTATTTACAAATGTATCCGACTCTTCGTTGTTAGTCAACCACTTGACGCTTTTGGTTCCCTTGGCTCGGCACAGCTCCAAGAGGGATTCTGAGATGTTGGCTTGTTCCTTGATTCGCTCCAACAGATAGCCTGTCTTCTGGTACAGGAATGCCTTGTCGTACCTTGCGAGATAATCGACGAGCCTTTCCTCATTGAGCAAGACGATACCCTCCATGCAATGCAGCAATTCCTCAATACCCCCAGCTCGGTCGATGCGGTCAAAGCAATCCAACAACGTACTCTCCACATCCGTTACTCGCACATAAGGGTTTCCCTTGGGTGTCATCATACCAACGATTTCCTTTGTTTGTCGGCAATAGGTATAATCCACATCGTCGAAAGAAAAGGGATTGAAGCGAGTCATGCTTTTCACAAAAACCTCATTGAAGGGTTGATGAGCCAATCCATGAAACTCCAATGCTGTATGATAACTGATGCAAGCTGTAGGTGACAAGTGGCTTCCTATCTCATACTTGTCGCAAACAGGTAAACCCGACGCAATATCCTTCATGCAATAGGTATTGCGCCGTATAGCTACAATCCACCCTTGTTGCTTGTACCGAGCAAGCAACGCCTCCACCGCCTTCACCTTGTCTTTCAGAGCCTCAGAAAGTTCATCCGAAGTGAATATCCGCAGCTTATATAATATACTCAATAGTTCTGTCATTGTTTCTAATTTTGCGCAAAGATATGAAATCTAATTTATTTATGAGAAAAATCAGAAACTTTTTTATGCTTTTTTATATGTTCTTTCCATCTTAATTGTCCGACTACGGAGGAACAAATCACCGATAGGCAAGTTTGGTTATTGCATTTGCTACATCTTATATATTCTGCGGCACAGGAGAAATGATGTAGATTCAATTATAATAGAAGAACCTGCCTATTATTGTTTTTCCAGCCATTTTTTTACACACCTTATAGCTCTGATTTGTTCGCTTTTGCTAAACTTAGAATCGTCATTCGTTTCATTTCCTTCCAGAACAGCTTCATAAAGAACAAGAAAATAAAAATCGGAAGGGTTTATCATTCGTTCCATAATTAATGGAAGTATTTGTTTTCCCATTGATTTGAGAGGAATGAACTCAGGCAATTTTGCATATGAATATGTGCTTGCACTATATCGCGTCTTAGGATTATGGTCTATTGCAAAATTCCATTTATCCACTAAACTTGCAAAACGATTTCTTATGCTGTCTGGAACTTGTGAAGCCAATTCTTTTATTTTCTCTTTCTCTGTATTTGTTAGAAAGTCTCTCGTTGATAGGCTGTCTTGTTTGTTGTCAGCATTGGAATTCCAAATACTCTCTGGTTCATGTACAGTTTGCAATGGTACTTTAACAATAGAGTCAGAAGCCACTTTCTCATAGTCATTTGGTGAGTGATTGGTTTGCTCTACAAAGGTTTTCTTCTTGGAGAGACAGGCATGACGGGGCTTACTTTGTTCTACACTCTTGAATGGTGGCAGTAGGCATTTCGTAACAGTGTCAAAGACGTTATCCAAAAAGCAACTGTAAAATAATATTTTTTAAGATAATAGTTTGCTATAATCCAATATAAATCTGTATCTTTGCAACCAGATAAGCGTTCTGTAACACAAGAAACGGAAGAGGCTGAGAAACAATGCATTGCATTTGTTTCCAGAATCTTACAAAAAAGGCTAAAAAAGAACGGTACAACTTCATCGCTAACAGGTTGAGAATAAGCATATTACATTTGTTGTTCATTTTCTCTGCACTTGCAAAAAGGGTAGTTGTACCGTTTAAAAGATAAAAGCTTAACTATCAGCAACATCCACATGTTGCATCGGAAAATAAGTCTGACTGTAATAGCAAATAGGTTATTTTGCATAGAAAAATAGTAAGCGTCTCCGCGTTTATACCTTGCATAATTCAAAAAAAAGCAGTAACAGCTG
>URLG01000023.1 GCA_900548535.1 Candidatus Segatella intestinihominis
ACCGCTCCTATCCAGATTTTCCAGCTCGACCTGCTCTCCAACAAGGAATTCTCCAACCTGGAGAAATTAGGTGCGCCCGTTCAGAAAATCATCACCACCAAGGACGCTTACTTCATCGGAGTGAGAAAGAAGAAACTGATTGTGGTGGGAAGCAATGCCCGCGGCACAGCCTACGCCATTCTGGAACTTTCGAAGATGGCAGGCGTATCGCCATGGACCGACTGGTACGACCTGAAGCCTCAGCCACGCAAAAGCCTCTTCACCCCCGTAGACCAGCAATGGACAGGCATCCCGAGAATAGAATTCAGAGGTCTTGCGCTGAATGGCAGCAAGTGGATGAAGCCAGAGAACTACAGCCGCATCGCCCGTCTGATGCTGCGCCTGAAATACAACACACTCTGGCAGGTAGACGGCAAGCACGACGCCACTTACAACAAGGCAGTGGTAGACAGTTTCGACATCTGCATTGCCAACAACTACAAGGTGACGGAATGGACGGGTAAGACACACAAGAAGAAGCACAGAAAAACCATCGAGAACGTGAAGATGGTTTGCGATAACGCAGAAATGCCTATAGAGAATGTGGCTCCGGGCCTGGTACTCGAGATGCTCAACAACAGGGATTATCTGGAAACCAAATCAGATCGCCACGAGAAATCCCACCGCCATGAGGCTCATAACGACGAAGACTGTGCCTGGATTGCCAACGTAACCAATCCCAAGAAGGCACCCTTGCAGCTTGCCATGATGTCGGATCTTGCCTGGAACAAATATGCGCTCAAGGCGGGCATCAGAAACTATCTCCAGTCGTGGCTCAACAATCTATTCGGAAGCATTGCCGGAAAGAAGATCCAGCCGCTCATGGAGGAGTACTACCGACTCACCAGCATCCGCCAGCCTGCCTACATGGCCATGCCATACGGCGACACCGAGTTCCATTCGGGCGAGTTTGGCAACGAACTGGAACGTTTCCTCTACAACTACGATTTATTGAAGACGAAGACGGTAAACATAGAGAAGACCCTGCCAGCCAACCAGTGTGACGGTTTCTTCGAGATTGTGAAATACCCTATCTTCTCGGCTGCCCTCATCGCCGAAAAGGAGTTGGAGGCACAGGAGGCAAGAGACATCACCCGTCCCGGACTGTTCCCGAAGGACGATGAGGCCAAGGCCGCCGCAGCTGTTTCGCTCACGGCATACGAGAAACTGAAGCAACTCAATAGCCAATATCTTGCCATCAAGAAGGGTAAATGGCGACCAACGCTGGTCATCAATGGCGGCGAGATGCAGGCACCTACTTTGCCTGGCACGCTCTCTGCCCAGGATGTGGTGAAGTATCGCCAAGATGCCTTCGACCGCACCGAGGACCTCAAGCCACTCTCCCTCTCCACCAGCGACATCATTGCCAAGAATGCTCGGGAATGGACCACCACAACACCTGCCCCTGCCGTGAAGGGCAAGCCATACGAGCCTATCACCCTCGTTCCTCTGTTGGGACATAGCAACCAGGCAGTGAAGTTGCCTAAGGGAGCCACGCTCAACTATACCTTCTATAGCAGTCAGAGCGGAGATGCCCGCTTTACCATTGCCGCCATCCCAAGCTATATGCAGGATGCAGCAAGTGCGCAGAATATGAGGGTAAGCGTGAGCATAGACCATGCAGCCCCAGTGGTTTGCCAGCTTAAGGAGCAGTATAACTCCAAGCAATGGAAACTGGACTTGTGGCGTGGTCAGGCACTGAAGAGTTTCTATGTTACCCTGCCTAGCGGCAACCATAGCATAGAAATCAAGGCGCTGGACGATCATGTCATCCTAGACCAGTGGGTATTGGATTATGACGTGGATAGAGAATATTATGTATTCCCTGTAGAGAAATAAATTTTCGACTTGTATAGTTGGTTATCAGCTAACCTATTATTTCGCTGTTTCCTTAGAACTTCGCTTGTCACGGCGATAGCTGCGGTAGTCATCAAGTGGGATTTCCACATCTGGCTCCACCAGCTCGCCCTCTCTAGGCAGCTGGAACTTCTGATACTTGATGTTCAAGCCTCGCTCTATCCACATGCTCTCGTAATAAGTCTGGATGGAGAGAATCTTGCGAGTCACCTCGTCGATGCCCTCCTCGTGATAGAGATCCTCGGTACGGAAGAGCACAGGCAGATGGTTGGCATCCACCATATAGGTGGTGTATGTGAAGAGGAAGTTGGAGTCCGTCTTCAGATGGATGATGCCGCCATCCACGAGGAAGTGGCGATAGCGATTCATGAAATAAGTGGATGTCAATCGCTTGCGAGGGTTCTTCATCTGAGGGTCGGAGAAGGTGAGCCATATCTCCTGCACCTCATCCTCAGCGAAGAAGCGGTCGATAATCTCGATATTGGTACGGAGGAAAGCCACATTCTTCTGTCCCTCCTCTATCGCCTTCTTGGCACCCGTCCACATGCGGGCACCCTTGATGTCCACACCGATGAAGTTCATCTCCGGATAGAGCTTGGCTAGCTCCACGGTATACTCGCCCTTGCCACAACCCAACTCCAAGACGATAGGATTGTCGTTGTGGAAGTACATCTCGCGCCATTTTCCCTTCATTTCGAAAGGCACATTATCCACTACACTATATGGATACTGGAACACATTTTCGAAGCGTTCCATGTCTGCAAACTTTTCTAATTTTCCTTTGCTCATTTATCTTTATTTTGCTCTATTTTTCGTTATTATTCGATTCAAAATGCTCTTTTTCCGCTCTCCTTGCCGCTTTTATCAGAAGCAAGGAGAGTTTCCAAAGTGCAAAGATACTGCAAAAATTCGAGAATATCGGTACGTTGGGGGCTAAATCAAATGTTAAAAAAACTAACTCATAGTTTTAACACTCGTAACTCTATGGTTTTTGCCCAAAAAGTCGGTGTTTCTCCTATCGGGAAGCACCGACTTAACAGTTTAACAGTTTAACAGTTATTTTTCGAAGGGTGGGTGTCCTCATATATAAAAAAGTATATATATATATTATTATATAATAATGTACGCACGGGGACGGTATGCGAAATAGATCTGTTAATCTGTTAAACTTTAAGTATAAAAAAAGCACTCCAGGAAGAATGGACTTCCCGAAGTGCCTCGAACTTTAAATATTATCTTCTATTGGTTTTTATTCAATAACGACAGTTGTCCAGCCGTGCTTATCCTCAATAGTACCATACTGGATGCCACGGAGGGTATCAAACAACTTCTTAGATACAGGACCAGGCTCTGGACCGAAGTCATAACGCTTGCCAGTATCCAAATCGTCGATGTAGCTGATAGGGCTGATAACGGCAGCTGTACCGCAAGCTCCAGCCTCCTCAAATGTATCGAGCTCATCCTCTGATATCTGACGGCGCTCCACCTTCAAGCCAAGGTCCTCTGCTACCTGCATCAAGCTCTTGTTGGTGATAGATGGCAGGATACTGGTACTCTTAGGAGTAACGTAAGTATTGTTCTTGATACCGAAGAAGTTGGCTGCGCCACACTCATCGATGTATTTTTTCTCCTTGGCGTCGAGATAGAACTCGCAAGCATAACCCTTCTCATGAGCAATAGAGTTAGCCTTGAGAGAAGCGGCATAGTTGCCACCCACCTTATAGATACCTGTTCCGAGAGGAGCAGATCGGTCGTAGTCACGAATAATGACGTAAGGATTGCTTGAGAATCCACCCTTGAAGTAAGGACCCACTGGGGTAACGAAGATCAAGAAGCAATACTCAGTAGCTGGGTGTACGCCCACCTGAGCACTGGTACCGATGAGGAGCGGACGGATATAGAGTGTAGCTCCGCTCTCGTAGGTAGGAATCCACTCCTGGTTGAGTCGAACCACCTTCTTCACCATTTCCTCAAACAATTCTGTTGGCACTTCTGGCATCAAGATACCACGGCAGGTGCTCTGGAGGCGGGCAGCGTTCTCGTCCATACGGAACACTCGTACCTTGCCGTCAGGGCAGCGATAAGCCTTCAGACCCTCAAATGCTTCCTGTCCATAGTGGAGACAGGTAGCGGCCATGTGCAATTTCAAATACTCATCAGAGCAAACTTCTATTTCGCCCCATTTGCCGTCGCGATAGTAACAGCGAACATTGTAGTCAGTACGGCGATAGCCGAATGACAAATTAGACCAATCTAAGTCTTTCATAACATCCTATTTTTAAAATGTTCTACTAATATTTATCTGCAAAAGTACAAAAAAATATATTAATCTGCAACTATTTTGACCACTTTTTAAGAAAAACGTTATATTTTTATGTATTTCTTACTAGAATAGCCTATATTTTGGCAGATTTAGTCCTCTTCGAGCAGTTTTTTGATTTCCTCATCAGTCTTCGTCAGCTTGTCCTTACAGAGCTTCACTAGCTCCTTGGCACGCTTCAACTGCTCGGAGAGTTGGTCGATGTCGAGTTCATCATTCTCCATCTTATTCACTATCTGTTCGAGTTCGCTCACAGCTTGCTCGTATTTCACTTCTTGCTTTGCCATATCTTTAATAGTTTAACAGTTATTTTTTGCATACCTCCGATGTCACGCTACCCTCGGCGAATCTTGTCTCGATGATATCACCGGCATTCAGCTGGGCGGCATCTTTCACCGCTTTGCCATCCCTGAGGGTAATGCTGTAGCCTCGCTTCAGAAGCAGGGCGGGGTCTTGCGACTTGATGCGCTGCTCCAGCATTTCCAGGCGATGACGCTGCGTCATGAGTTTGCGTTCGATGACGGGCTGGATATTGCCTGAGAGAATGTCAAGACGGCGACGAGAATCGGATATTCTGGATTGAACTCGTGCCGAGAGACGATTCATCAGACGGTCGAGATAGGCTCCCTGTCGGGTCTTAACCAGCGAGAAGAGCGTCGGAATCTGATTAGAGAGTCGGTCCAGTCGCATCCTTTCCATCTGCAACCTGCGCTTCACATACTGGCTGATGGCCTCCTGCGCATCCATCACCGTGGCATAGACATCCGTGAGATGCTGCACCAGGAAGGCGGCAGCGGCTGTTGGCGTCTTCACTCGCTGGAAACTGATCATGTCCAATACGCTCTCATCCCTCTCATGTCCGATGCCCGTAATAATAGGCAATGGGAAGTTAGCCACATTCTCTGCCAATGCCAGGGTATCGAAACCAGAGAGGTCGCTCGTGGCTCCACCACCTCGGATGATGACCACGCAGTCCCAGTCTTCCCACTCGGCATTGATGCTGTCGAGGACGGCTATCACGCTCTGCTCCACTCCCTCGCCCTGCATGGTGGCAGGAAAGAGACGGGTGCGAAATTGCAATCCATAGTCATTATCGGCTAGCTGATTGCAGAAGTCGCCATATCCGGCCGCCGTGGCACTGGAGATGACGGCGATGCGCTGACAGAACATCGGGAGCTGGAGTTCCTTCTGCAGTTCGAAGACACCCTCCTCCTTCAGGGTATTGATGATTTCCTGTCGCTTGCGAGCCATATCACCCATGGTATAGTTGGGGTCGATGTCGTCCACGATCCAAGAGAATCCATAGTTCTCATGAAATTGGGCATGAACCTTGAGCAATACCTTCATGCCGGCATGGATGCGCTGCCCCGTGATGCGCTCGAAGTGGGGCTTGATCAGGCTCCATCGGTTACGCCAACAGGAGGCATGTGCCTTGGCCACAGGGGTATTGGATCGTTCATCCTTCTCGATGAGTTCCATATAGCAGTGCCCTCCGTAGCCTTCACGCGCCTCGGAGAGTTCAGCTTCCACCCTGTAGCTATCGGGCAGCGACATCGAGATGACATCGCGCACCAGCGAATTCAATTCATATAATGATAATTGCTGCATCAAGCTTAATTCATAATTCTTAATTACTTAATCACTTTCCCCGTCTGATAAGCCTTCCAGAAGTCTGGCACGCCGTAGCCAAATACATTGTCGGGATGCTCCTGGTTATTGCCAGCCAACTTCACAAGTTTGATAATCTGCTTGGCTGTCTTATGAGGCAGCGCCTGCCAGAGGCAAGCCACCATGCCTGCTATCAGCGGAGCGGAGAAAGAGGTACCATTGTCATTGATGATGGATCCCCTGCCCGTAATCACTGAGGTAGGACTGCCGTATGCCATCACATCGGGCTTGATTCTGCCATCGGCAGTAGGCCCCACGGCACTGAACGCCGCATTCATGCCCTGCTCATTGATGCTGCCCACGGTGAGGATATCGCGTGCATCGGCAGGGAAATTAATCTTCTTCCAACTGCCCATGCCATCATTGCCAGCCGAATTGACGCAGACGATGCCCTTGTCGGCACACATCGAAGCGGTGCGGGAGATGAGGGCAGTGTTGCCATCCTGCTCCCAGTACTGATGGTCGGTAGAGGAATCGTCGAAGGCATGATAACCGAGCGAAGAATTGATGACGTCCACGCCGCAGCTATCGGCATACTCCGCAGCCTCAGCCCAGTAGTCCTCCTCAGCCAAGCTCTCCGTGCGCTCGTCCTCGCAGCGCACCAAGAGATACTCTGCCTCTGGCGCAATGCCCATATACACACCGGGCTCATTGGCAGCCATCGTGGAGAGAACCATCGTACCGTGCTCCATCTCGCTGAAGATATTGTCTGACTTAGGTACCACGAAGTCCTTGATGCCAGCCAACTTGATGCCATGGAGCGCAGGAATCTTATCCACATTCATAAATCCGCCATCAAATACGGCTATCATCATGCCCTTGCCTCGGAAGTTGCTGCTGTGCAGTTTCTGTCCGTCGAGCGATTTCACCTGGGCAGCGGCAGCGCCATACTCACCAGAGCCTTCTCCCCAATTATTGAGTTCCTTTCTCACGCTGGAGCGTTTGCGCTCGCTGATGCTATCGGGAGAGGCAAACACCTTGGTCATCTTGGTGATGAAATCGAGGCCATCAAGCTTGCGCAGTTCCTTGTCCTTATGGATGCGGATGAGGAGGGTATTGTTCCACTTGCTCTTGCCCACAATCTCGATGCCCGCATCGCTCACTGCCTGGAGATAAGCTGGAGCCACTGGCAGGTCGGTGAGATTCAAGGGCAGATTTTGACGCTTGCGACGGTCGATGCTGCGCTGCGAGAGAAACTCCAGAGGGCGCTCCACGGAGTATGGGGTATGCGCCAAGTCCTTGTCCTTGAGGTAGAGGCGATACATCTGGCATCTACCGCCGGGGTATGACACCATATCCGTCTCCTCTATGCGAGGCAATCGCATGAGTTGCTCAAAGCAGGTAAGCTGCTCGGAGCCCTGAGCCTGCTCATCATGGGCAAATATCGAAATGCAAACCATGAGGAATGCATAAAGTAATATACATCTTTTCATTTATAGGTCTTGAAAGTTGTTTCTTTTGTTTATTCTTCTATGAACTTTTGTTTATTCTCGTACAGAATATTTTTGTTTATTCCGAAGTGCAAAAGTACAGTTTTTAGATGAAATAGCCAAAAGAATAGGAAAGTTTTTCCAAAGAAAGTAACATTTTCCTTATATATATTATAAGGTATGGAATATTTTTTGTAATTTTGCAGACAAGAAAGACAAAAAGCATTAATGGAAAATAAACAAGCAACATTAGAATTAGGTACGAAGCCGGTGGGCAAGCTGCTCATTCAGTACGCCCTGCCAGCGATGATTGCAATGACCGCCTCCTCGCTCTACAACATCGTAGACCGTGCATTCATCGGTCAGGGTGTGGGAGCCATGGCCATCTCGGGTCTCGCCATCACCTTCCCCTTCATGAACCTCACCACCGCCTTCGGAGCCGGTGTTGGCGTGGGAGCGTCCACAACCATCAGCGTGAAGCTGGGACAAAAGGATTATGCCACAGCACAGAACATTCTGGGTAACACGATTTCTCTGAACCTCGTCATCGGTATCGGATTGAGCATCATCTGTCTGCTCTTCCTCGACCCTATCCTGAGATTCTTCGGAGCCAGCGACCAGACGCTCATCTATGCCCACGAATATATGGTCATCATTCTGCTGGGAAATGTGGTGAGCCACATGTATTTCGGCATGAACGGCCTGCTCCGAGCTGCGAGCAAGCCCAAGCAGGCGATGTACGCAACCATCTTCACGGTGGTGATGAACGTGATACTCGATGCCCTCTTCATCCTCGGTTTCAAATGGGGAATACAGGGTGCCGCCATCGCCACCATCCTATCGCAGCTGATGGCGCTGATGTGGCAGATCAAGCTCTTCAGCAACAAGAGCGAGCTGCTCCACTTCAAGAAAGGAATCTACAAGCTGAAGAGAAAACTCGTGGAAAAAATCATTGCCATCGGCATTTCGCCTTTCCTGATGAACGTGTGCGCCTGCATCATCGTCATCTTCATCAACAACCAGCTGGTGCGTTTCGGAAGCGACCTCTCGGTGGGTGCCTACGGAATAGCCAACGGTATTGCGATGGTGTTCATCATGTTCGTTTTAGGCGTAAACCAGGGAATGCAGCCTATTGCAGGATACAACTATGGTGCCCAGAAGCTGGACCGTCTGATGCGTGTACTGAACCTGAGCATCATTGCTGCCACCGCCATCATGGTGACGGGATGGCTGATAGCGATGTTCCTGCCTTACTACTGCGCAAGACTCTTTACTACGGATAAAACGCTGTTAGACCTGGGCATCAAGGCTATCAGAGTGGTGATGTTCTGCTTCCCAGTCATCGGGTTCCAGATGGTCATCACGAACTTCTTCCAGTGTATCGGAAAGGTGAAGATTAGCATCTTCCTCTCGCTCTCGAGACAGTTGCTCATTCTTCTGCCGCTCCTGGCTTTCCTGCCGATGATCTGGGATATTGACGGCGTATGGTACAGTATGCCTATCTCCGACTTCTCAGCCTCAGTCATCGCCGCAATCGTAATGTTGTGGAACATGAAAAAGTTGAAGAAACAACATAGAGAAAACATGAAAGTTAGTGATTAGTGATTAATGATTAGTGATTAGTGATTAATGATTAGTGATTAATGATTAATGATTAGTGATTAATGATTAACGGTTTTACTATTCATAAAGTTCAATGTTCAAATCTCAAAGTTCAAAGTAAATGGAAAAGATTATCATCAACGTGGGTCGCCAGATAGGAAGCGGCGGCCATATCATCGCCGAGAAACTGGCGGAGGAATTCGGTTGCAAATGCTACGACCGTGAGCTGCTGAACCTGGCAGCCAAGGAGAGCGGATTCTCCGAGAAATTCTTCGAGCAGAACGATGAACAGAAGGGATTCTTCAAGTCTCTCTTCCACTCTCATCTGCCTTTCCTGAGCGACAACAACTTTTATCACAACGACTTCTCGCAGGAAGGCTTATATAAATTCCAGAGCGACGCCATCAGAAAGGCTGCCGACCAGGGCAACTGCGTGTTCGTGGGCAGAACCGCCGACTATGTGCTGCGTGATTACAAGAACGTAATCAACATCTTCATCACCGCCAACATCGATGACCGCATCAAGGCTGTGTGCAAACGAAAGAACATCGACAGAGCCAGCGCCCGCAAGTTTATCGAAAGCCACGAGGAGCAGCGTGCCTCTTACTACGATTACTATACAGGCAAGAAGTGGGGCCACAGCGAAAGCTACGACCTCTGCATCAACAGCAGCCTGCTGGGAATAGAAGAGACAGAGAAGTTTATCGCAGAATTTATCAGAAAGAAATTTAACTTATAATATAATGAAGAAGATTATGCTTTTGGGCTCAGGCGAACTGGGCAAGGAGTTTACCATCGCCGCAAAGCGAGCAGGACAGTACGTCATCGCTTGCGACAAGTATGACAATGCACCAGCCATGCAGGTAGCCGACGAGCGGGAAGTGTTCTCGATGCTCGATGGCGACGCATTGACCGCTGTGGTTGAAAAACATCACCCAGACATCATCGTGCCTGAGATTGAAGCTATCCGCACCGAGCGACTCTTCGACTTCGAGAAGGAGGGCATTCAGATTGTGCCTTCTGCACGTGCCGTGAACTACACCATGAACCGCCGTGCCATCCGTGACCTCGCTGCCAAGGAGCTAGGTTTGAGAACAGCCAAGTATTTCTATGCCAAGACCTTCGAGGAGTTTAAGAACGCTGCCGACGAGATTGGTTTCCCATGCGTGGTAAAACCATTGATGAGCAGCAGCGGCCATGGTCAGAGCTATGTTCACAACGACGATGAGCTGAAGGAAGCCTACAAGGAGGCGATGGAGGAAGGCAGAGGCGACGTGAAGGAAGTCATCATCGAGGAATTTATCGACTTCGACTCAGAGTTCACCCTACTCACCGTGACCCAAAAGGATGGTCCTACCCTCTTCTGCCCACCTATCGGACATGTACAGAAGGGCGGCGACTATCGTGAGAGTTGGCAGCCATTCCATCTGCCAGAGGCTGCGCTGAAGCAGGCTGAGCACATCGCAGGCGAGGTAACCAAGACATTGACCGGTGCCGGACTGTGGGGCGTGGAGTTCTTCCTCACCAAGCAGGGAGAGGTCATCTTCTCAGAGTTGAGCCCACGTCCACACGATACGGGTATGGTAACCCTGGGTCACACCACCAACCTCTCAGAGTTTGAGCTCCACTTCCGTGCCGTGATGGGCTTGCCTATCGCAGGCATACATCTGGAGCATTACGGTTGTTCTGCCGTCATCCTCTCTCCAGAGGAAAGCACCGAGCCTCTCCACTACAACATGCTCGATGCCCTGAAGGAAGACCGCACCCGCATCCGCATCTTTGGCAAGCCAGAGGCTCACGTGGGCAGACGTATGGGCGTAGTGCTCTGCTATGGCGAGGTGGGCGCAGACCTCAATGCCCTCCGCGACAAGGCAAAGCGCTTGGCAAAGACCGTATTGGGCACCGACCCATATATGAAGAAATAAGATTAGCAAGAAATACTGGGAGGGCAGGTAACAAACCTGCCCTCCCAGCAACGCTTTCTTATATGTTAACAGTTTAACAGTTAACAGTTCGTTTTCTGCATACTATCACGATGATATACAACTCCCTTCTATACATTATCCTCTTCCCCCTACTCTTTCTGCTGGTATATGCAGTCCAGGGAAGCACCATCAAAAAGTATCTTTTGCTGGTCATTTCCTATACCCTTTACTGTTATTACAATCAGCAGTTGGTAGCGATACTCCTCCTCGTTACCCTTATTTCGTATGGTTCGGCATGGATTTGGGATAGGAAGGCAAAACCGGGAGCTAGCAAGAACCTGCGCAAGTGGATGCTCTCGCTATCAGTGATAGTCACCATTCTACCCTTGCTATTCTATAGGCATGCCTTGGTAGCCCCACTGGGCATCTCCTTCTTCACATTCCAGGCCTTGAGCTATCTCTTCGATGTGTACCGAGGCAAATATCCCGCAGAGCGAAACCTAGCCAACTATGCACTCTACGTAGCCTTTTTCCCATCAGTGATAGCAGGACCCATCAATCGGTATGATGCCTTGAAGCCACAGTTTCTGCATCTCGCTCGCCCCGACTATCAAGCGATGGCGAAGGGACTGAAGATGATACTTTGGGGCATGTTTCTAAAAACGGTGATAGCCGACCGATTGTTGCTCTACGTGAATCCTGTGCTCGACAACTACCAGCAGCACAGTGGATCGGAACTGCTCACGGCATCCGTGCTCTACTCCATCCAGCTCTACACCGACTTTGCAGGCTACTCACTCCTAGCCATCGGTTCGGCAGCCATGCTCGGCAGCCGATTGCAACAAAACTTCCACAATCCCTACTTTGCCACCTGCATCACAGACTTCTGGCATCGCTGGCACATCAGTCTGTCACAGTGGTTGCGCGATTACATCTACATTCCCCTGGGCGGCAGTCGATGCAGCAAGGGGCGCACCTATCTCAACATTCTGATTACCTTCCTGGTGAGCGGCATCTGGCATGGAGCCAACTGGACTTTCCTGGTTTGGGGAGCCCTGCACGGAGCATTCCAAGCCGCAGAGAAAGCCCTGGGCATCGCCAAGAAGACAAGCCCATCACAAGTACGATGGAAGCGAAGAAGCATCAGATTGATTCAAATATTGATTACCTTCGGCCTCATCAACCTGTTCTGGATTTTCTTCCGAATGCCATCCATCAGCGATGCTCTGGCAGTAATCCAACGAATATTTACGGAGCAAGACATGCACTTCTGGGTGTTTGAGAAATTCATCGTCATCTTCATCGCAATGGCATTCATCAAGGATCTCATCGACGAGATTCGCCCAGAGCTCAATCCCTTTCATCATCCGAAGGCGTGGGTAAGATGGGCAAGTTATCTCATCGTAGCCACCAGCATCTGTCTCTTCGGTGTGTTTGATGCCGGGCAATTCATCTATGCCGGATTCTAGGCTTACACATTATTATATATATAGCAAATATACAAAATGAAAAGATTGATTAGCAGAATCGCCCTCTTCCTCGTCTTGATGACATTCGTCTATGCCATCACCACGCAGGTATTCTCTCGCTTGGAGCAACACGCTCAGGGTGAGAGCCAACGACTCAGCTACATACACAACAGGCTGGTAGCCGACAGCATCATCATGGGGTCGTCCAGAGCCTTGCATCATTACAATCCCCAGCTGCTGGGCAATTACTATAACGTGGGAGAAGACCGCATGGGCATCCTCTTCAACTACGGCAGACTCTTGCTGCTCCGAGAGCGCCACATGCCCAAGAAGATCATCTACGACGTAGAGCCCGACTACGACCTGCTGGACCAAGGCGACAACGACAGCTACCTGGGGCCGCTGCGCCCTTACTATCATCGTCCCGGCATCCAAGCGATATTTTGGGATGTAGACTCCACCGAGCGCATCAAGATGCTCTTCCCCTTCTACCCCTATAATGGCAGGCTGATGAAACTCCTAGCCGACAACACGCATCCCCTGATGAGCTACACCAAAGGATACTCACCCTACGAAGGCTGCGAAGCCATCGTGCCCGAGAAATTGCCGCAAGACAAGCTAGACCCTCTGAAACTGGAGTATCTCAAGAAGCTGATTCGGCTGTGCCAGGCATCACATACAGAGTTGATATTTGCCGCATCGCCCCAACTGTCTTATCAGAGCGACTCGGTATATCAGGCATTCCAAGCCATCTGCCAGCAAGAAAGAATTCCTTTCTTCAATCACTTCTGCGATACCGCCTACACCCATCACAGGGCATATTTTCACAATGCCAACCATCTGAACAGGATAGGCTCCAACATCTATACGAAGGAAATCAGAAAGGAAATCAACAATAAAAAGCGAAAGTAATCGTTATCAATATAAAAACAAGCTGTTGATACATGAAAGAAATAGGAAAAATCATCACATTACACACCATATCCGATCCTAGAGGCAACCTGACCGTGGCAGAGGAGAACATCGACCTCCCCTTCGACCTGAAGCGAGCCTACTGGATAACTGACGTTCCCCAGGATGGCAGCCGAGGCGGTCATGCCCACAAGCGCCTAAAACAAGTGCTCATAGCGGTTCACGGCTCATTCACCGTATCCCTGGACAACGGCAAGGAGAAGAAGAAGTATCTGCTGGACAAACCTACCGAAGGTCTCTTCATTGCAACCGAGATATGGCGCACGCTGGATGATTTCTCAGCCGGTGCCGTATGCCTGGTACTAGCCTCCGAGCTATACGATCCCGAAGACTATCTCTATGAATACGACGAATTTCTAGAATATGTCAATAACAAGAAAGACTAGATAAACAATATGTTTGAAATCAAACGATACAACCCGAGCCTCAAGAAGACTTGGGACCAATATGTAAAGAAGGCTCGCAACTCCACGTTCCTGTTCTATCGTGACTATATGGACTACCATTCCGATAGATTCCACGACCACTCCCTCCTCTTCTTCAAGGGCAATCATCTGCACTCTATCCTGCCCGCCCATGAGAAGGAAGAAGCCACCGGAGGAGAGAACAATTCCGAGAAGACGAAGCTATTCTGCTCACACCTCGGTCTTACATACGGCGGACTCATCATGGATAAGGACGTGACGGCAGCCGACGTGGTAGAACTCTTCAAGGAACTCAACACTTACCTTAAGGCGCAAGGTTTCAAGAGAGCCATCTACAAGCCCGTACCTTGGGTGTATCACCAGTTGCCATCCGAGGAAGATCTCTATGCACTCTATTGGCAGTGCCATGCCCGCATCATACAGCGCGATATGGGCACCACCATCTTTATGCAGGAGCATCTGAGATGGAGAAAAGACCGCCGTCGCCGACTTAAGAATGCGCTGGAGGCAGGAGTCGAGGTAAAGAGAACGGACGACTTTACCAGTTTCTGGAAAGTATTGGATAACAATCTGCAAGAGCGCCATCACGTACATCCCGTCCATACGCTAGCCGAGATAGAACTATTGCATTGCCGTTTTCCCGAGAACATCGTGCAATACAATGCTTATTATCAGGGCAAAGTGGTGGCTGGTATGACCTTCTATATCTCTCGCAACATGGTGCATGGACAATATTGCTCCTCCAATGACACAGGCAAGGAGCTAGGAGCCGTGGATGCCATCTACGACAAGGTGATGTATCATGACTATGCCGACTACAAATATCTGGACTTCGGCCGCTCTACCGAGGGAATCGGAGATGTGCTCAACGAGGGATTGATAGCACAGAAAGAAGGATTCGGAGGCAGAGGAGTCATCTATGATACATACGAATGGGATATCTAATGTTTAACAGTTAAACAGTTATAAAATGAATGGAGCCCGCCAGTTTGGCGGGCTCCATTCATTTTATATCAGCACTACGGTTACGCCTCTGGCAGCCTGCGCACCCATTACGAGTGCCTGCTCGATGTCGGCAGTCTTGGAAGGACCGCTGATGAAGGTTCCAAAGTTGTATCTTGGATCCATCTCTATCACATCGTAAGCCTCATGCATGTTATCAACAATACCATCTCTATCCAAGAATATTACGAGATACTCTGAGATAAAGAGCATAGCCTTCTCCTTCATAGTCTGAGGAATCCAGACGCAGCCATTCTCAGCTACACCTATCTGTCCACGAACGATACCCACATCGGTACCATTCAGTCCGTTAGCCTCAGCCACGGTATCAGGATTGCGAAGCTTCACCTTGTCAGGATTGCACTTGCCTGCCGCATTGTTTACCAACTTAGACAACTCTATCTCTGGCAGATTGGTGGCAAACACCTCTGCATCAGGATAAGCCATGCGAACCAAGTCGTTAGGGTCATCATCCTTAGACGCCTCTATCACATGACCACCCACAGCCTTCGTCATCTCGATAAACTGCTGGAGGATATCTACATATTGGATGCCATCTATCTTCATATCAGGCATATCGTATTGAACGTGCGTATTCTTACGCAACTTGTTCAGAAAATCTTCCTTTTTCATCTTTCTTCAAATGAATTCTTCACTCTTCGTTCTTCACTCTTCACTCTTCACTTACCTCACTTACTTTACCTTTCCCTCTTTCCACAGCTGATGGAAAGATTTCTTCGCAAACTTAGGCATAGCATGACCGATGCCCCACGCATTCCAATTGCTGAAGTGAGTGCAGCACTCTGGTACGAGATTGACCAGCGGAGCAAACTTCAAGGCTGTGGTGTAGAGGGCTGGACGGTCGAAGAGATACTTCATGCCGTCAGACATCTTTCTCTTGATAGGGTCTGCCTTGCCCAGCTTCTCCAGGCTCTGTCGCCATACGTATATCTGCGAGCCAGGACCCACCTTGGATGGACATACATTATCGCAAGATAGACAGAGGGTACAAGCCGAAACATTGTCGCTGTACTTCTGAGGATTCTTCAGCATACCGAGGTTCACACCGATAGGACCAGGAATGAAATAGGTATAGCTATATCCACCCGAACGGCGATACACTGGGCAAGTATTCATGCAGGCACCACAGCGCATACACTTCAAGGTTTGCCAGTGAGCCTCATCGGCAAGGATGTCGCTTCTGCCATTGTCCACCAATACCACGTGCATCTCTGCACCCGGACGAGCCTGGCGGAAATGAGAGGTATAAGTAGTGGTAGGCTGACCCGTACCGCAACGGCAGAGCAGACGCTGGAACACAGCCACGCTCTTATAGTCAGGCACCAATTTTTCTATTCCCATCGCCACGATGTGCAGCTTAGGCATAGAGGTGGTCATGTCGGCATTACCCTCGTTGGTGCAAACCACACAGTCGCCCGTGGCAGCCACACCAAAGTTGCAGCCTGTCATACCCGCACCAGCCTCCATAAACTGGTTGCGCAAGTGATGGCGAGCGCAGCGAGTCAGGTAAGTAGGGTCGTAATTGCCTATTTCCTTGGAGATACCCTTCTCCTCAAACATCTTGCCTACCTCCTCACGTTTCAGGTGGATGGCAGGCATCACGATATGGCTAGGCTTCTGCCCCAAGAGCTGGATGATGCGCTCACCCAAGTCGGTCTCCACCACGTCGATGCCGTGCTGCTCCAAGTAAGGGTTCATCTCGCACTCCTCGGTGAGCATGGACTTCGACTTCACCATCTTCTTCACGTTATGGTCTTTCAGAATGCCCAACACAATCTCGTTGAACTCCTGCGCATCCTTCGCCCAATGCACAATGACACCACGGCTCTCCAAGTTCTTGGAGAACATATCAAGGTAATCAGCCAAGTGGGTGATGGTATGCATCTTGATCTGTGATGCGTGTTCGCGCAGACTCTCCCACTCAGGCAGTTCCTGCGCCATCTTATCTCGTTTTTGACGTACAGACCAGAAGGTAGCATCGTGCCAAGCGGTCTTCTCTACGTCTTGCGTAAACCTTGCGGCTCTCTTAGAATGTTCTGTACTCATAATTTATAGACCTGCAGCTAAAATTTGAACAACATGAATAAACTTAATCGGCATATTCTCCTTCTTGGCGATACCAGCCATATGCATGAGGCACGAAGAGTCTGGTCCCGTCACATATTCAGCGCCCGTAGCCATATGGCGCTTGATCTTGTCTTCGCCCATACGTGTAGAGACGGCAGGTTCCTCGATAGAGAACATACCGCCAAATCCGCAGCACTCATCCTTGCGCTCTGGCTCATGAACAGTGATGCCATCCACCATGTTCAGCAAGTCGATAATCTTATTGAATGGTTTGATATGGCGCTCAGAAGGCGAAGACAGTCCGAGCTCTCTCACGCCGTGGCAACTGTTGTGAACACTCACCACATGAGGAAACTTGCCTGGCACATGATCCACCTTCAACACATCGTGCAGAAATTCCACGATGTCCATAATCTTGTTAGAAGAAACACACTCGTGCTTGCCCTCCAGTATCTGAGGGTAATACACTCTGACATAAGCTGCGCACGAAGCAGAAGGAGCCACGATGTAGTCATAGTCCTTGAAGAGTTCGTCGAAGGTTTCGATTACCTTCTCCGACTTATCCTGGAATCCCGCGTTAGCCATAGGCTGTCCGCAGCAAGTTTGCTTCTCAGGATATCCTACATCCAGTCCGTAATGCTTGAGCAACTTGTATGTAGCCACGCCCGCTTCTGGATAGAGGGCATCTACATAGCAAGGGACGAATAATCCGACTTTCATTGTTGTTATCTATTATAAATCTTGTTAGCTATAGTTTACTTGTTACCGCTGCAAAGGTAACAAAAATCATTCAGAAAAGCTCATCACCCGAAAGAAAATCCCCGATATTTGATTTTATTTAACGGAGACTACTGCATCATAAGAAGAAAGCTACGCTCTGGCGTATTCTCAAAAAATGGAGGAGATACCACCTCCTCATGAAAATATTCTCCAAAAATCTAGGTGATTTCAAATAAAAGTTGTAGCTTTGCAGCAAATAATAAAATTTTTGATTATGGCAACAGTAAAATTGACAAGAGAATTTGTTAGAAAATGGTGAGTCTTATCAATTTGCTTTAACAAATTATGAAGGAGCCAAATCGCCAAGAGATTCCAAAGTTCGTGAAACAGTCTTAGCCATAGTTGAGGAATTCTTTAGAGAAAACGAGGTCCCCTTTCTTCTTGAAATACCTAAAAAAATGTCGTTAACAACAAGAACGAATGGTTGTAACTGTACGGTCTTATCATCACAAGTGCCTATTCTTATACTGAGAAGAAGGCGTTTCGCAGATCTTTTGACGACCGCAAAAAGATTGTGTGGCGGTCGCAGTAATATCTTACGGCGGTCGTCAGAAGATATTATGGCGGCCGCCAAAAGAACGTGTGGCGGTCTTCAAAAGATATATAGAAAACCTTCTTCACACCATTAATCCCTAGGGCTTGCGGCATAAGAATGGGGATCTACAAGTATTAGACAAGGTAAGAAGAGGTGGGAAGAACGGAAGGAATACATCTTTTTAACGTGAGTTATGGTGATTTCTCACTATTTTGTTGTATCTTTGCACACTAGAAAAGAAAAATAACAATGATAGTTTGTATAGCAGAGAAACCTAGCGTAGCCAAGGACATCGCCCGAATCATAGGCGCCACCACGGCTCGCGATGGTTATATGGAAGGTAATGGATACCAAGTGACATGGACTTTCGGCCACCTGTGTGAGCTGAAAGAGCCCGACGATTATACCCCGATGTGGAAGCATTGGAGCCTCTCGGCATTGCCTATGATACCACCTAGATTTGGTATCAAACTGATCAATGACGAGGGCATCAAGAAGCAATTCAGCATCATCGAAAAACTGATGCAGGCTGCCGACAGCATCATCAACTGTGGTGACGCCGGACAGGAGGGTGAGCTCATCCAGAGATGGGTAATGCAGAAGGCTCAGGCGAAGTGTCCCGTGAAGCGATTGTGGATTTCGTCGATGACGGATGAGGCCATCAAGCAGGGCTTCCAGGAGCTGAAGGACCAGGGCGAATACCAGTCGCTCTACCTTGCCGGACTCTCACGTGCCATCGGCGACTGGATACTCGGCATGAATGCCACCCGTCTCTATACTCTGAAATACGGACAGAACAGACAGGTGCTGAGCATCGGACGAGTGCAGACCCCTACCCTCGCCCTCATCGTGAACCGACAGAAGGAAATAGACAATTTTGTATCGGAGCCTTACTGGGTGCTCGCCACCATCTATAGAGATACCCAGTTTACCGCCACCAGCGGCAAGTTTACCAGCAAGGAGGAGGGAGAAAAAGCTTTCTCTACCATCGCCGGTAAACCATTCACCGTGACCGATGTGACCAAGAAGAAGGGTACCGAGGCACCGCCTCACCTCTACGACCTGACATCATTGCAGGTGGACTGCAACAAGAAGTTTAGCTATTCTGCCGACATGACGCTCAAGCTCATCCAGAGTCTGTATGAGAAGAAATATACCACCTATCCTCGTGTGGACACGCAGTTCTTGACGGACGACATCTATCCCAAGGTGCCACAGATACTGAATGGCGTGAGCCAAACGAAGATAGCCAGTCAGCAGAAATACCTGCCGCTCATCCAGCAGCTAGCCGCATCAGGCAAGAAGCTGCCTAAGAGCAAGAAGGTGTTCGACAACAGCAAGGTGACCGACCACCATGCCATCATCCCAACAGGCGTGCCCCCAACGGGACTCACCGATATGGAGGCAAATGTATACGACCTGATAGCCACGAGATTCATCAGCGTGTTCTATCCCGACTGTAAGTTCTCTACCACCACCGTGATGGGCGAGGTGGTGAACGAGGATGGCGACAAGCCACAGAAGATAGAGTTTAAGGTGAGCGGCAAGGAGATACTGGAGCCAGGTTGGCGTGCTGTCTATGCCAAGGAAGCGAAGACACAGGACGAGGACGATGCAGCAGACAATGGTAGTGGCAACGGCGCAGGCAAGAAAGAAGTGGTGGAGGAAAGAACCCTCCCATCCTTCGTTAAGGGCGAATCGGGCGACCACACCCCTGCCCTGACCGAGAAGTGGACCACTCCACCTAAGTATTATACCGAGGCTACGCTCCTGAGAGCGATGGAGACGGCAGGTAAGTTTGTGGAAGACGAGGAGCTGCGCGCAGCCTTGAAGGAGAATGGCATCGGCCGTCCATCATCGAGAGCGGGCATCATCGAGACCCTCTTCAAGCGTCACTACATCCGCCGCCAGCGCAAGAACCTGATGGCTACCGCTACGGGCATCGAGCTGATAGACACCATCCACGAGGAACTCCTGAAGAGTTGTGAGTTGACGGGTATCTGGGAGAAGAAGCTACGCGACATCGAGCACAAGACCTACGACCCAGCCGAATTTATCAACGGACTGAAGGAGCAAATCAATAAGATTGTGATAGATGTACTCTCGGACAATAGCAGCCGAAGGGTTACCATCCTGACTGAGGAAGAACTCAAGAAGAAACCTGCGGCTAAGAAAAAAGCTCCTGCCAAGAAAGCCTCAACCACCAAGAAGGCAGAGACGGCAACTGCCCCTGCAACAACAGCGGTAGCCCCTGCCGACCCATTGATTGGCAAGCCATGCCCTGTATGCGGCAAGGGAGTCATCATCAAGGGCAAGACGGCATACGGATGCAGCAACTGGAAGGCTGGCTGCCAATATCGCAAGCCATTCGATCAAATGTAATATCAATTATGAGAATATCGAGACTGAACATATTATTCATCTTACTGAGCTGTATGCTCTTGATGGGCTGCGGCATCGACAAGAACCTAAAGAAGGGTGAGAAGCACCTGGCTTTGGGCGAATACTACGATGCTGCGGAACAGTTTAAGCTGGTATATAGCAAGACACCCTCCAAGGAGCGAGCATCCAGAGGCAAGATAGCCCTGAAGATGGCGCACTGCTATGACAAGATCAACACCACGCCGAAGGCTATAGCGGCTTATCGCAATGCCATCCGCTATAACCAAGCCTGCATGGCAGACCATCTTGCCTATGCCCGCATGCTCTTGAAGAATGGCGACTACAAGCTAGCTGCCACCGAATTTCAGACCGTCCTTGACTCCATGCCCGACAACATCCTAGCCCAAAACGGGCTGAAATCGGCGCAGATGGCTCCGCTCTGGAAGAAGGAAGGCAGCCGATATAAGGTGAAGAAGATGGATGTGTTCAATTCTCGAAGAGACGACTACTCACCGATGCTCTTGGGCGATGAATACGACCAGCTCTACTTCACTTCGACCCGAAATGAAGCCCTGGGCGATGAGCTCAATGGCATCACGGGCACGAAGTCGGGCGACA
The DNA here is from genome assembly GCA_900548535.1 of Candidatus Segatella intestinihominis. Classification (GTDB taxonomy): domain Bacteria; phylum Bacteroidota; class Bacteroidia; order Bacteroidales; family Bacteroidaceae; genus Prevotella; species Prevotella intestinihominis. Next base: position 21,113 of record URLG01000023.1, read on the forward strand.
TCTTCCTTTCTGAAAAAGACGACAAGGGAAAATGGAGCAAGCCTGAGGCGATAGGCACGGGACTGAACACGGAATATGACGAGGGAGCCTGCTGTTTTACCCCCGATGGCAAGGAGATGTATCTCACGCAGTGTACCACCGACCCCTCCTCTCCTCGCTATGCCCAGATAGTAACCTCGCAACGTTCGGATGCTGCATGGGGCAAACCATCGGCTCTGGAAATATCCAAGGATACCCTGAGTAGCTATGCCCACCCTGCCATCTCGCCAGATGGCGAATGGCTCTACTTTGTATCGGATATGCCGGGCGGCATGGGCGGCTTGGACATCTGGCGTGCCCGCATCACAGCGGCTGGTCTGGGTGGAGCCGAGAATCTAGGAGAACCTATCAACACACCGGGCGATGAGATGTTTCCTACCTTCCGTCCCAACGGCGACCTATACTTTAGTAGCAATGGTCACGTGGGCATGGGCGGACTCGACATCTATATCGCCAAGGTAGACCCAAAGACTAAGAAATACAAGCTGGAGCATCCTGGCTATCCACTGAATAGCGAGGCGGATGACTTCGGCATGACCTTCGAGGGTCCACATAACCGTGGCTACTTCTCATCCAACAGAAGGGATGGCAGGGGCTACGACCACATCTACTCCTTTGAAAATCCAGAGGTGGTTACCACCATCAAGGGTTGGGTGTATGAGATGGGCGGTTACGAACTGCCTGCCGCCCAGGTGATGGTTGTGGGCAACGACGGTACCTATAAAAAACTATCCGTAAGGGGCGATGGTTCCTTTACTATGGTCATCAATCCCAAGGTGGATTACCTGCTGATGGCATCGTGCAAGGGATTCCTGAATCATAAGGAAGAACTGCGTGTAGACACGGTGAAGGAAAGCAAGGAGTATGTGCTCCAGTTTCCACTCGCCTCCATCTCAGCCCCTGTGCTCATCGACAACATCTTCTATGATTTCGACAAGGCTACGCTCACCCCAGCCTCAACCAAGGCGCTGGACGAACTGGTAACCCTCTTGAAGGAGAACCCGAACGTGACGATAGAGCTGAGCGCCCACTGCGACTATAAGGGCAACAACGAATACAACAAGCACTTGTCGCAGCGCAGAGCCCAGAGTGTGGTAGACTATCTGATACAGCACGGCATAGAGAAGGAGCGCCTCACCCCAGTGGGTTATGGCAAGGAGCGTCCGAAGACCATCCGCAAGAAGTTGACCGAGAAGTATCCTTGGCTCAAGGAGGGCGATGTGCTCACCGAGGAATTTATCTTGAAGCAGACCAAGGAGCATCAGGAGGTATGCAATCAGCTGAACCGCAGAACCGAGTTTATCGTCCTTCGCACCACCTACAATATGTTTGATGAGAAGGGCAATCTGAAGAATCCTCCGAAGCCTAGGAAGCAGGAGGTTCCTGAGGAAGGAGATGAAATCGAATTCGAATTCTAAATGGATCAAATGCCCTTAGCATCCAAGGCTTTATTATATCCCCAAACAAGAGCTATAACGAGGCAACCCGCCAATGCCATCCAGAGATTCTGGGAATGGCAGAGCGTATCCACCGCATGGGTAAGGGCACGAGAACCAGACATGAGGATATCTATCTTCATGGAGAAGAGGAAGCCCTGTATCTGCTCCCATCCCTGACATACCACGGCTGCTATCAAGCCAATAGCCACGCATACAAGCGTCCATACATGCTCCATGCGGCGGCGCATGACGGCAGCCTTCTCTGCCTCGGTAGATGGCAAGGCAGCCATCACTCGGTCGGAGAATCCATCATCAGGAAGTTCTGTCTGGCAATCGGCAAAGAATGATTGCAGCAATTGCTCATCATCTTGTGCCAACAATGTCTGATTCATCTTATTATCTTCGGTCATAACCATTTTGTTTTAAGTAACTTGCAAGTTTTATTTTTCCACGGGAGAGGTGCGACTTGATGGTGCCTTGCGCCATTCCCGTCACCTCAGCAATCTTATCTATAGAGAGTCCATCCATCAGCTGTAGCGTGATGCATGTTCGTTCGTTATCGCTCAATATCTTGAGGGCATTGAGCAAGTCCATCTTCAATCCAGCATTTCCGCCCTGCGCATCTTGACGAGCCACGGCAGGCTGGTCGATGTCTTGCGTCACCTTGTGGCTGCGGATATAGTCGTACCACACATTGTAGGCGATGCGGTAGAGCCAAGTGGAGAACTGTGATACACCCTTGAAGCTAGCCAGGTGGGTGTATGCTTTGACAAAGGTATCCTGAGCCAAGTCGTCACTCAGCTGACTATCCCCCAACGTCTGTCGCAGGAAGAATCCACGAATGGGTGATTGATACTTCTTGACCAGCAAGTCGAATGACTTGCGGTCTTGAAGCATCACCACCTTCGTGACGAGAGAGATATCGGATAACTTTTCCACTTTATTTATTAACTAATAATTTAAACATTGCGCTTATTCCACCATTGCTTGATGACAGGAAGCGAGCCTATCACCGTCTGTCCGATGCCATAGAATATGATCAAGGCACCGATGCCAGCCAAGAAGTCAGCACCCCAGAAGGCGAACATGGCACACAAGCCAGCACCGAGGAAGGCATTTCTCAAGCCTCGCTTCACCAGATACTCATTGCTCTGCTTATCTATCGGGCGTTGACTCTCCGGTACATTGATACCCTTCTCCATCGCCATCTCAGCCAACTTGATGCGGTCGTTGTGGCGGCGCATCAGATAGCGAACAATCAAGAAGATGGCTATCAGCGGAGCAAAGATAAAGAGCAATCCAAGGATGGAGAAGAGAATGATAAAGAATATCAAAGCACCCTTACCAAAGACGGAACCCAAGAAATCGAATGGGTCATCGTAATTGCCCAAGCTATATTTGGAATGATAAGTAGGAGCACTTTCATCTTCATAATCATTGGCAGCAGCCGTATCATTGCTGGTTGTATCGGAGTAAGCCTCCAGAGCCTCATCGTCAGCATCCTTCTCTTCCTTGTCCACCTGTTCTGTAGCAGGATGATAACGATGCTTTGGGGCAGAAGATGCCAAAGACACTTGGGTAACTCCCATGCTCATGACGAGCGCCAATGCTAATATTGTTTTCTTCATATCTATCAATATTTTATTGTTTTACACTGTTGTTTTATTAAATTTTCTATGTCTTAGACGCATCTCTTGCCATTTTAGTTGCAAAGAAACAAAATTTTTCTTATATTTGCAAAGGATTTCCAAAAGACTTGCAAAGAATTTTGAAAGTTTTAGGATCTACACCTTATTATATATATAAACAAAAAAGAAGATTATGACTTTACCAGAAGAATTCAAGACATATACTCGCCAATTGATGGGCGACGACCTGTATGAGCAGTTGGAACGAGGTCTTACCGAGGACGAGGTGCCTGTGAGCATTCGTCTGAACCCCTTTAAGTACAAGGAGTGGTTGAAGGCTGAAGACACGTCGATACCTTGGTGTGCCAAGACGGGACGCTATCTGAACACCCGCCCTAGTTTCACCTTCGACCCATGGTTGCATGCAGGCATATATTACGTGCAGGAAGCATCATCTATGTTTGTGAACCTAGCCATCGAGCAACTGGTGCATGAACCCGTGATGATGCTCGACCTCTGCGCTGCACCAGGCGGCAAGTCAACGGCTGTGAGAGCCGCCTTGCCTAATGGCAGTTTGCTCTTTAGCAACGAACCGATGCGCACCCGTTCGCAGATTCTAGCCGAGAACATCCAGAAGTTTGGTCATCCCGACGTGATTGTGACCAACAATTATCCTCGTGACTATAAGAAATCGAAATTGCAGTTCGACGTCATCCTTGCCGATGTGCCTTGCTCAGGTGAGGGCATGTTTCGCAAGGACGAGGGAGCCATCAAGGAATGGAGCCCACAGAATGTGGAAAACTGCTGGAAGTTACAGCGAGAAATCGTGAGCGACATCTGGAGTTGTCTGAAGCCAGGCGGCATCCTCATCTATTCCACCTGCACCTTCAATGCCCACGAGGACGAGGAGAATGCGGAATGGATAGCCGAGGAACTGGGAGCCGACTTCATCCAGCTCGACATCTCGGAAAACTGGAACATCACGGGCAATCTCATCGGCAAAGATGCCGAGGGCAATCTGATAGACAATGCCGAGCACCCCGTATATCGCTTTATCCCTGGCAAGACGCAAGGCGAAGGCCTCTTCCTCTGCGCATTGAGAAAGCACGGTGAGGATAAAGCCATCACGGTAGCGATGGATAGCTATAAGACTCAGAAAGAGAAAAAGATCAAGAAGACAAAGGGCAAAAAGGGAGGCAAGGAGGAAGTATTTACATGGATACCTGGCAACTGGTTGCTCGGCATAGGAGATACGCCCGATGAAGAGAAACTCGGCATGGGGTATGATTATATCAAGAATGACGAGGATCTTTATGCCATTCCGAGCCGATGGGCTGCTACCTATCGCAAGGCAAAGGAGAGCCTGAAGGTGATTCATGCAGGCATCAAACTGGGCACCGACAAGGGCAAGGGACTCATCCCAGACCAAAGTCTCGCCCTCTCCATCATGCTCTATCAAGCTGCTTTCAACAGAGTGGAGTTATCCTATGAGGATGCCATCCGCTACCTACGCAAGGAAGCAGTGAATCTGCCAGAGGATACACCAAAGGGCTATGTGCTGGTAACCTATCGCCAAGTGCCATTGGGATGGGAGAAGAATATCGGCAATAGAGCTAACAACCTCTATCCACAAGAGTGGAAAATCAAGAGTACACATGTACCAGAAGAAACTAAAGTTTTATGATCAGCATCATCGCATGTATATCAAGGAATAGGGCAATTGGGTATCAGAACCAATTGCTCTATCATATCAAGAGCGACATGGCTCGATTTAAGAAACTCACGATGGGGCATACTATCATCATGGGGCGCAAGACATTTGAGTCATTGCCCCATGGTGCATTGCCTCATCGCCATAACGTGGTGGTATCGCAAAGCCAGAAAGAGATACTGGGATGCCAGGTGGTTGGGGATTTAGAGGAAGCCATCAAGACCATCCAAGCAAGTACGCATCCAGCTGATGAGGTTTTTATCATTGGCGGCGAAAGCATCTATCGCCAAGCCCTGCCCTATGCCTCACATCTCTATCTCACCATCGTGGAAGATGAGGCTGAGCAAGCCGATGCCTTCTTCCCAGAGATAGACCTTCAGGAATGGCGAGTGACAGAAAAAGAAATAAGGAATGAAAATGGACTTGCATTCTCATTCCTCACATATCAAAGGTTTTAATAATATTCACTTTTCAAAGGGGGCAGAATCATTATTCTTCTGACTCTTCCTCACCCTCCTCTGGCTCAGCAGACTTCAAGTCTACCAAAGGCAACTGGCGGTCGATGGCAGCATTGAATGAGATGATGGTCTCGCTGCGTGACAAGCCCAGAGGCTGCAACTTGTCGTGGATAACCTCCAGGAGGTGATGATTGTTGTAAGCATAAATCTTGATAAACATATCCATACCACCTGTGGTGTAATGACACTCAGTTACCTCAGGAATCTTCTTGAGTTCTTCGAGCACATGGTCGAAGTTCTCTGGATCCTTCAGGTAGAGTCCCACATAAGCACAAGTCTCATAGCCAATCTTCTCAGGGTCGATGATAAACTGAGACCCCTTGATGATGCCAAGGTTTGTAAGTTTAGCTACACGCTGATGAATGGCAGCACCGCTCACATTGCAAGCACGTGCTACTTCCAAGAAAGGAATACGGGCATCCTGAGAAATCAGCTTCAGAATCTGCCTATCTAATGAATCGATAATTTGTTTTGCCATATTTACTAAATATTTGGTTGCAAAGATAGCACAAATATTTTATAATATGAAACTTTTTGCAAGAAAATAATAATAAATTAATATTATTTTTCCTTTTACTAGGTAAAAACGGCTATATTCAATGACAAAATTGCTATTTTTCCGTTGCCGAATAACTAATCTTGAGTGCTTTTGCTTGTCGCAAAGCTTGCTTTACGTCTGTTATCGTACCCATCTTGGTGTCCTTGTCTGCCTTGATGGAAACGGTCATCAACTTCTGGTCTTCTGGCGACATTCGCTTCTTTTCGGCACTGATATAGTCCATCACTTCGGGAGCGGTAGCAAACTTATCATTGAGTTGTATCTGCGAATCCTTGCCATACTTGCCCTGCAATTCCTTGGTTGGTTTGCCGATATAGATATGGCTCACGGCACTCTTCTTGGTGAGTCGGGTGAGATGCTTGCCCTGCGGCATACGGCATTCCACCTTCAAGGTAACCTGGCGCATGTGGGTAACAATCATGAAGAAGAAGAGAACAGAGAATATCAAGTCTGGCAGGGATGATGTATTCAGCCCTGGCACCTCGTGTGATTTCTTACGAAAGTTCATCATTGCCTGCCTCCTTTCTGACTATCGGTAGTTTCACCTATCTTCTTGTCATCGCCCTGCTTCTCCTCAGCATTGGCATCGATACTCTTGTCTTCGTGAGCCATAGCATTGGCATACGATTCGGTGATGCGCTGTGGACAAACCTTGCGCACAGCATCTTTCTGGGCAGCAGAGAGGAGGGCATATTTCTTGCCAAACTTCTTCTGTGCCGTCTCATTACGGAGTTCATCGTAAGCCTCCATCAGTTGGTTTTGCATCTGGAAGTAGAGATCATAATCAGCATCCCTATCACTCACGATGGAGATGAGATGCTTAGCACCCAGGCGATGCACAAAGCGGATGGTCTCGTCCTTGAGCTGACTCACCTTCATGGGCTTGTCATTGACCAAGAGCGTATCGCCAGCCGTGAGATGGAGTGCCATCAAGGTACCCTTGTCAACCACCGACTCCTGACGCTCCTTCTTCTGAGGTTCGGGTGAAGGAAGTTGACGCAATAATCCCTTATCCACATCCATGGATGTGGTGACAAGGAAGAATATCAACAGCATAAACGAGATGTCGGCTGTCGAAGTAGTATTCAGTCCCGGGGTTTCGTGTCTATTCCTTCTAAATATCATAATCTGGTAAGTCCTTTTACCTTTTTACTTTTTTACCTTTCTAATATATCTTGTGGCACCAAAGATAACGGCACCCATACCTGCCAGTAACATCAAGAGCGATGTGATGACAAACATATCGGATAGTTTGAGCCAAAGCCAATCCGCATAATTCTCGCCATTGATGAGCATCGGGGCAGAGGAACCCAGTGCGAAGGTAAGCACCAAGAGGGCGAGCAAGCCTATCCAGGTGATGCGGAAGATGCGGCGCACAGGCACTCCATTGACCACCGCCTCAGAGCGAGAGCCACGGTAATCCTTCCACATGGAATAGATGGCCAAGCCGATGCCTCCCACCAAGAAGAGCCACATCAAGCCGATGAGCACATCGGTGAAGAGAGGCGCATTGAAGTCTGGATTCTCCTCGAAAGGCATGTCATAGCCCACCAAAAAGAACAAGCCGAAGACCAGTACGGCAAGCGCTATCAATATATAGAAAATGCGTTGCGATACCTGCTCGGCACTTTTCTTTCTAAACTCAAATAAATGCTTCATAGCTTACTTGCTCTTAGCAATAATATCCATCAAGGTAACAGCCGACTCCTCCATTTGGCTGGTCAGATGCTCCACCTTAGAGATGATGTAATTATAGAATACCTGCAATATCAACGCTACGATGATACCAAAGATGGTAGTAATCAAAGCCACCTTCATACCCGAAGCCACGATGGTAGGGCTAATGTCGCCTGCCTGCTGAATCTGGTCGAACGCCATCACCATACCAATCACAGTACCCAAGAAACCGAGGGAAGGAGCCATGGCGATAAAAAGCTTGATCCAAGAGCAACCTTTTTCCAGATTGGCAGCCTGCACCGTGCCATATCCACTCACCGAGCGCTCGATGTCATCGAGATTCTCGGCCATGTGCATCAGTCCCTGATAGCAGATGGAAGCCACTGGACCACGAGTGTTGCGACAAAGCGTCTTGGCACCCTCCACATCACCCGCCTTCACCTTTTGGTCGATGTCGCTCATCAATTGCTTAGCATTGATTTCGGAGAGACTCAGATAGATGATACGCTCGATGCAGAAAGCAAGACCCACAATCAAGGCGATGGCAACGAGAGACATAAAGCCCGCATTACCCTCTATAAACTTCGTCTTAAGAGCTTGATGAAAACCCATGTTCTCCTCTTGCGCCATCATAGGCAGAGAACATGCAAACATGAAAACCAATATTGCGAAACGCGCAATAGCTGTATTCTTCTTCATATAATATACCTTATTATATATATAAAGCGGAAAGAGGGGGATTCGAACCCCCGAACCGGTTTTGCCGGTTACACGCTTTCCAGGCGTGCCTCTTCAGCCACTCGAGCACCTTTCCAGATTTCGGAATGCAAAAGTATTACTTTTTATCCGAAATGCCTAATCTTCCGCTATTTTTTAAATTTCTTTAAGGAGTTATCACTAGTTATTGAGAACTTACCGAACTTGTAGATGGAAGATACCATCTTATTGTGGCAGATGGAAGATGCGTTGAACCGTCTGATTGGTTTGCTCAGCAAATTCCTCCTCGCTCACGCCATAAGCTTGCGCCAATGTCTTGAGCACTTCCACCACAAAGGCACTCTCATTTCTCTTGCCACGATAAGGCACGGGAGCCATGTAGGGGCTATCCGTCTCCAGCACGATGCGATCCATAGGGACAGCGGCTGGAAGGTCTTCTCTCAGATGGCTGCTCTTGAAGGTAGAGACACCTCCCACTCCGAGCACGAACTTATCAAAGCTGAGGAGTTCCTCAGCCTCTTTCTGATTGCCTGTGAAGCAATGGAACACACCGCCAGGCAGGTCTTTCTCGTATTGTCGGAGCAGATGCACCATTTCATTCTGTCCCTTTCGGCAGTGAATCATCAAGGGAAGTTGGGTCTCTACCGACCACTTCACTTGCTCCTCGAAAGCTACCAACTGCTCTTTTTCAAATTCTCGGCTCCAGTAGTAATCCAAGCCCACCTCCCCGATAGCGATATAATCGCTGCCTTGGGCATCCAAGATCTTGCAGATTTCAGCCAGCTGTTCCTTCCAATCTTCCTTTACCTCCTCTGGATGCAGTCCTATCATCGGATAGGCATAGCCAGGGTATTGCTTGCTCAGCTCCAATACCCCACGGGTAGTCTTGAGGTCGATGGCAGGCAGAAAGACCTTTTCTACTCCAGCTTTCTTGGCACGAGCGAAAGCCTCAGCTCTGTCCTCATCAAACTCCTCTGCATCGAGATGAGTATGCGTATCAATAATCATTTTAGTACTGTCGCTTCATCATTTTCTGAGCATACTGTGCGAGAACCTGCTTGCGCTCCTCGCTTACGCTGATGGCATCGAGATACTTCTTGCTCTGCTCAAAGTAATAAGCTATCTTCTCCTGCGCCAACTTGTCGATACCTATCTCATTATAGAGACGAGTTACGGCAGCCACTTTCTCAGTGCGGTCGAAATTCTTGGCATCTACCCATTTTTGCAGTTCGGCTCTCTGCTCAGCATTGGCATGATTGAATGCATTGATGAGCATGAAGGTTTTCTTGTTGGAAGTGATATCGCCACCGATAGCCTTGCCAAACACCTTGGTATCGCCATAAACGTCCAGATAATCATCCTGCAACTGGAAGGCTAAGCCTATCTGCTCACCAAACTTATAGAGATTGTCTGCATCCTCGGCAGAGGCATCAGCCAAGATGGCACCAATCTTCAAGGCACAAGCCAAGAGTACGCTGGTCTTGAGGCGAATCATCTCGATGTATTCCTCCTCCTTCACGTCATTGCGAGTCTCAAACTCCATGTCATACTGCTGTCCCTCGCCTATCTCCAGGGCTGTAGTGGTAAAGAGATTGAGCACCTGTGGCAGATGCTTTGCATCACACTGAGCCATGCGGTCGTAGGCTAGTACCAACATGCTATCGCCTGAAAGGATGGCGGTATTGGCATCCCACTTCTTGTGTACCGTCTCATGACCACGGCGCAAGTCGGCATTGTCCATCAAGTCATCATGAAGGAGGGTATAGTTGTGGTATGTCTCCAGGGCAATGGCATTCATGAGAATCTTCTCAGGGTTCTCCTGGAAGAGATTGTAGCTCATGAGCATGAGGCAAGGCCGAATGCGCTTGCCACCCATGGAGAGAACATACTTGATAGGCTCATAGAGCGAATATGGTTTGCGTTCGTATGGTAAGTTAGCCAAAAAGTCATTTACCATCGCCAAGATTTCTTCTGCTGTTTTCATTTTATATAGTGTTTAATGTTGAGTGTTTTATCATTCACTCTTAATTATAAATTATTAATTCTCAATTATAATTGGAACACGATAGGCACGGCTATCATGGTGCGGCACACCTTGTTCTTGTCCATGCCCGGTTTCCACTTCGGCATCATCTTCATCACGCGCAGAGCCTCATTGTCCAAGAGTGGGTCTACGGATGTGGATACCTTGGTGCTTGCCACACTGCCATCCTTATTGACGATGAAGCTTACCACCACCGTGCCCTGTATCTTCTGCTGCTTGGCAGATGCAGGATACTTCAGATTCTTGGTAAGCCAAGTCATGAAAGCCGACCAGCCACCGGGGAACTCAGGTATCTTCTGCACCACGGTAAACTTGATGGGAGCCTCAGCCAGCGCATCGGGATTGGTGTTATCCAACGCCGTCTCAGGTGCAGCCTCCTTCACATCTGCTCCGTCCACCACTCCCGTACCGTCACCTATTACCAGTTGACTGGTCGTGGTGCTAATCTTCTCGGGAGCCTGTTGGGGCTGTTGCTCGGCAGCCTTTACTTCCTGCGTGATGGCTTGTGAGGCTGGTGCCTTCGTCATCGCTTCGGCACTCACCATATCCTTCTGCTCAGGGGGAGTCTGCATCTCCAAGTCTTGCGCCAAGTCCTCCAGGGTCTGTTCACTGTCGTCATCTCCCATCGGGCTCTTGGAGTATTGGAGTCCTGCGAAGAGGATGGAGAAGGCAAGTAGCAAACCGATGAGGAAGAAGGTGACTCGCTTATCCTCCAACTGTGCATTGTTCGATTTCTTGATTTCCATTTTATCTACTTTGCAGCCCAAAACTGCAATATTTTATGTTCAATTTCGTTATTTCTTTAAAAAACGATGCAAATATACTTCTTATTATTGAAAAAAGCAGTATCTTTGCCAAAGAATTAGAAAAATTAAATGAAAAAACTTGCTTTTTCCATCCTATTGGCACTTTTTGCGACCGAAATGAGCGCTCAAGAGAGTCAAACGGGATATAATTTCCTCAGACTGCCCATGGGTGCGCACGCTGCTGCGCTCGGAGGCGAAAACATCACCCTCATTGAGGATGATGAGGCTCTGATTTTCCATAATCCCGCCCTCCTCTCTTCGGTCAGCGACAAGACCATCAACCTCAACTACATGAACTACATGTCGGGGGTGAACATCGCTTCGGTTTCATTCAATCGCATCGTCAAGGAGAAAGCCTCTTGGGCGGTTTCGGCAGAATACATAGACTATGGCAAGATGAAGCAGACGGACGAGAACAACATCCAGATGGGTGAATTTTCAGCCAAGGACATCGCCCTGACGGGCTACTTCTCCTATATGCTGGGCGAAAGAATAGCGGGTGGTATCGCTGCCAAATTCATCACTTCTTACATTGGCGACTACAATTCCATCGCCGTGGGCGTGGACTTGGGACTCAACTATTATGACCCAGAGAGGGAATGGTCAATCTCGGCAGTGGCTAAGAACCTGGGTGGACAACTCAAGGCATACGACGAGGAATATGAGAAGATGCCGATAGACCTGCAAGTGGGCGTGAGCAAGCGATTCGTCAATACCCCTTTTCGAGTATCAGCCACACTGGTGAACCTGAACCATTGGGACAGCGGACTGAAAAATCATGCCGTCATCGGTGCCGACTTGCTCCTTTCCGAGAGCATTTGGGTGGGCGCAGGCTATAACTTCCGCCGTGCCGACGAGATGAAAATCGTGAACAGCGATGATGCTGACAACAGCGATAATAGCGGTAGCAGCCATGGAGCCGGTTGGTCATTCGGTGGCGGTATCAACCTGGAGCGTTTCCATCTCAACATCGCCTATGGCAAGTATCATGTGAGCAGCAGTAGCCTCCTGCTCAACGTAGGATACAGATTATAACAGATCATTTACACATTATATAATATATTGAAGAATATGAAGAAAATAACAATAGCAATAGATGGTTACTCATCATGTGGCAAGAGTACGATGGCTAAGGACTTAGCCAAGGAGATAGGTTACATTTATGTAGATACAGGTGCTATGTATCGCTCTGTTACCCTCTATGCCCTGCGCCACAATCTGATAGACGCTGAGGGCAAGGTGAAGGTAGCAGAACTGGAGAAGGAGATGCCTAACATCCACATCTCATTCAAGTTTAATCAGGACACGGGCCGCCCAGACTGCTATCTCAATGGCGAGTTGGTAGAGAAAGAGATTCGCTCCCTGGAGGTATCTAGCCACGTGAGTCCGATAGCAGCCGTAGGTTTTGTACGTGAAGCTTTGGTGAAGCAACAGCAGCAGATGGGCGAAGAGAAGGGCATCGTAATGGACGGTAGAGACATCGGCACCACCGTATTCCCTAACGCCGAGCTCAAAATCTTCGTAACAGCTAGTTCTGATGTCAGAGCACAGCGCCGCTACGACGAGTTGAAGGAGAAAGGTATGCCTGCCGATTACGACGACATCAAGAAGAATGTGGAGGAGCGCGACTATATCGACACCCATCGCGAGGTATCGCCACTGCGCAAGGCAGATGATGCCATCACACTCGACAATAGCGAGATGACAATTCCAGAGCAAAAACAATGGCTTTTGGAGCAAGTATTAAAAAAGATTAAAGCCTGATATTTAGGCGATAGAATATATCCTTTCGTTGAAAGGAATTTGGAAAAGAAATAGGAAATCTATAACTTTGTACACCAACTAGACTAGGTAGTAATGATATAGATTATAAATTTTGAGTTAATTACTGTTTTTTTGTAGGTGATAGGTCTTCGTGAGAAAACTTATCACCTGTTTTTGTTTTATTGCACTGGAGTTATTACAATAGACATTCATAATTATTAATTCTTCATTATAAATTCTCTGCATTCCTCCATCAACCATTTCGGCGTACTGGTGGCTCCACAGATACCTACGGTCTCAGCATTCTGAAGCCATTGCATATCTATCTCCTCGGCGCTTTCTATCTGATAGCTATTCGGATTTACGCTCTTGCACTCCTTGAATAGCACCTTGCCATTGCTGCTCTTTCTGCCACTCACAAAGAGAATGACATCATGCTTGCTGGCAAAGTTGGCAATATTCGGCATGCGGTTTGCCACCTGTCGGCAGATGGTATCGAAACTCTTGAAGGTGGCTCCCTCCACAATATGCTCCTGGCAATACTCGATGATGCGATGAAACTCATCCAGGCTCTTGGTGGTTTGGGAATAGAGGTAGATGTCCTTGGAGAAATCCAATTGTCCTGACTCTCTGAGACGCTCCACATCCTCAAACTTCTCCACCACGATAGCATGACTCTGCGTCTGTCCCACCAAGCCCAACACCTCGGCATGACCATTCTTACCAAAGATGACAATCTGCGCCTCAGGATTGCTAACATATTGCTTCTTGATACGCTTCTGCAACTGCAATACAACCGGACAAGTGGCATCAATAATCTCTATCTCGTTACGCTCGGCAAGAGCATAAGTCTCTGGTGGCTCACCATGCGCACGGAGCAAAACCTTTACGCCATGAAGTTCCTTCATCTCCTCATGGTCAATAGTGATAAGCCCTGCCTCATGCAGGCGCTCCACCTCCATACCGTTATGCACGATGTCGCCCAAGCAGTAAAGTTTACCGCCCTTAGCCAACTCTTCTTCAGCTTTCTTGATGGCAGTGGTTACGCCAAAGCAAAATCCACTGCCATTATCTATTTCTATCTGCACCTTACTCTAATTAAGAATTAATAATTAAGAATTAATAATTAGCCTTCACCTTGATGGTTACCTTCGCATTGTCTGGATCATTGGTGATCATGAGCACACGAGGGTTCTTGGCTCTACTCTTCTTCAGGTCGGCAGCCACAGCTGTCACCTTCATCTTCACGGTCTCGCCCGGCTGAATCTTGCTCTTCTTCAACTGCACCTGCAAGCCCATGGTAAACATCTGCATGCTGCGAATGTCGAGTTCCGACTTACCCTTGTTGGTGATGGCTATCTCACCCTTCAACTTCTTCTTGCCATTGAAACTACCGAGATCCAAAGTAGTGGTAGGCATCTCCATCTTTGGTCCCATCGCCTTCTTGGCAGGGGTAATGTTATCGAAGTCTGGCAGGAGCACAGCCGACACCACGATTTCCTTCTCAGGGGCTATCTTATCGCCAGGGCGATCACCCAGATAGACGGAAGTCTGGTTCAATCCGAAGTCACGCAGTTTTTTGGAATCCAAGACAAAGCTGATTTCTGCTGCATGATGAGGAGCCACCTTGGATGGAGATACCACGGCATGGAGATAGTTAGGCAGATGCATCACCACGGGTTCCATCATCTGGTCGGTAGGATTGAAGATGTGGATGCGCTGCACAGGACGGTCGCCACGGTTCACGTCATCAAACTCCACCTCCTGGGCATCAGCCTTCAACTCGCCCAACATCTGGTCGTAATTGCCAGCAAAGTTGACGATATTATCCACCACCCTACCTCGCATGGAGAGGATGAATGGCTCTTCTGATGCATTGCTGTAGATGCACAATTGCTTATAGAAAGTGCCCATCTGCTTGGCATCATAAGCCACCTTCACCACAAAGTTCTCGCCTGCGGCAATGCTCTTCTTTGGATATTCCACTGATGTGCAACCACAACTCTTCAATACATTTTTGATGATGAGCGGCTTGTTGCCCTCATTCTTCATCTGAAACTCAGCCGTTACGGGATGGCGGAATACCACTTGTCCGCAGTCCACCACCTCGTGCTGGGTAGTTATCTTTTGTGCCGATGCCGAAATCGCCAATAGCGATGAGAGCATCAAGATGTTCATTCGTTTCATCATAATATTTAATTTATAGTTATTTTATATCCTTCTGTACGTCCACCAAACTCTGGGCTGTAGGTACACTCCACGGTGCAAGAGCCAGAGCGATAGTCGCCCTCACGATCCACGTAATATTCCATTTCTATCACGTGCTTACCTTTAGATAAACGCTCGAAATAGAAATTTGTTGTATTGTCTCTTGGTGAAACATAGCAACCCAAGCCCCACTGATAACCGCTTATCTGTCCTACAGGCTCCAGGCAAGCAGCACGCTTGTCCACTACTTTCACGAAGTCGTAGTCGCGATCAGCATTCAAGGTGATGGTTACCTTTACCCTATCACCTACCTTTGCCTTGGAAGCCACCTTGCGGCTTATCTTGATGCCCGACTCCGAAGATGCAATCTCGCTGATAGGCTGTTTGAACTCAGCATAGACGGCACCCCAACTGGTGTAATCACTCTTCTTGTCGATTGTCAAGTGGGATGCATCCTTGCCCTCCTGTTCGCTCTTCACATAGCCCAGTGTGGTAGAATCCTTTGGCATAGGTATGAGTTTGCCATCCAGTTTGATGACGGCATTCTCTGCCTTACGATTCAAGTTTTGCTTATTGCCATTCATAAAGGCAAAGACGGCATCCACGGTGTTTACTGGGGTATCCCAAGCCTGGGTGCGCTTGCTCATCAAGAGCCAACGCTGCATTTCCTCGATGGTTTGCTTGTTGCCATTCAACTGCTGCAAAGCCTCAATGGCAGCCACCTCTGTAGGAATCTTATAGTCTCGCCAACTGTAGTAAGCCTTGCGGGTATCATAATATCTTCCCATCTCCTCACGATAAACGGAATATTCCTCGATGCTCTTCAAGTAGTCAGCTGCCGTTTTCTCATCATAGTTTTTGGCAAGTACAACGGCTGCCTTTGCCTTACCGTAAATCGTCAAAGAGCTTGTCATCTTCTTCAGTTTTCCAAGAAGATAATGCACATCTTCTAGAGCAGAACCATCGAGTCTTGTAAAGTTCATCGTGATGATATAGAGATAATGCAGTGCTTGCTCGCTAGGAGTAGCCTCATACTTTTTATTCTCCTGTTCACGCTTCTTCATCTCCTGCACCTCTCTTGCTGTCTGCCGACGCAGATAGGTGATGGCAGATGAGAGCATCTTAGAGGTAGAAGACTGTTTGCCCACGATGGCATTGAGACGAACCATCATCTCAGCCACCTCTGTGGTTACATATCGACTGCCACCCATGCCCTTCCACCAAGAGAAGGAGCCATCGGCATTCTGAAGTTTCTTCAGGAGATTCATGTACTTGTCAATTTCCACCTTCAAGGTATCAGACTGGATATGGCGACTGATGCTGTTGGCATATACCGCAGCCATCAGTGAGATGGCATCTTCCTCGGTTGGGTTGCTGACAGCAGGCAGAGCCTTCATCATCAACCAGCTAGGATTATTGGTATACTCTACCGTTACCTTGGTATCCTTGTCAGCCTTCACCTGCTTGCCATTCTTGTTGAGGAAGAGCTGGGTCAGGTCGAAGTCCTTCTTGCCAGCCTCATGCAGGGTGATAGGCAGGGTATTCACTACCAGTTCCTTATCGCTCAATACAGGCAGATAGTGCTGCTCGCCATCGCTGTAGCCATTGCCAGCAACTACCACCTTATTAATATAGGTACCCTCCTTGAGGTTTTGTACATCAAAGCTAAGGGTTGTCGTACCCTCTGCATCGATGTTATATTTCTGTTCTTTCTGCCAAACCACCTTGTTTGTTTCTGGGTCGATGATCTGCATACGGGCATTGCCACTCACCTTCTTGCCAGAGGTATTGAAAACCTTAGCCACGAGCACCGCCTTGTCGCCCTCACGCAGGAAGCGAGGCATGTTAGGCTGCACCATCACGGTCTTCTGAGCCACAGCCTCATCTACCAGCAAACCGTTGCGCATCTCCTTATCATGAGCCAGGCCCATGAACTTCCAGGTAGTCACGCTCTCCGGCAGGGTAAATCTGATGGCTACA
>URLG01000024.1 GCA_900548535.1 Candidatus Segatella intestinihominis
TCAAGTCGATTCAGAAGAAAGCGGAGTCGATTATGCCGAAAGATGCCAAGGTTATCCTTTTCGGGTCAAGGGCTAGAAGAGATGCTAAAGCAGATTCCGACTGGGACATCCTTGTGCTTCTGAACAAGGATAAGATAGATGAGCAGGATCATGATAATTACACCTATCCTCTTTGGGAATTGGGATGGCAAATCAATCAGATGATTCACCCGATAGTGTATTCGATGAAGGATTGGAACAGCAAAAAGGGCAGTTCTTTTTATAATAATGTAGAAGAGGATGGGGTGATGCTACTGCAAAACAGCGGCACGCCCTGAACCAACGGTCACCGGCGCGTAGCGGAAAGGTAAAGGGCAGAAGCTCCTAGCCCAGGGCAACACCCTGGGTATTAAGGCGTTGTCCCCCTGCGCCCTGTAAGGGCAAAAGCCTTGCTTATATGCAGCTTTATAACTAATTTTATTGGGATTTGCAAGAAACTTTCCGATTTTCTTGCAAATCCCAATTCTTTTTCGTACTTTTGCAATCGTCTTGCTGTGGATGGCTGGCGATGAGTCGCTGGCTAGGTAAAAGTCCATGGCTTGGCCTATCATAATTAAGAAAGACGTTCTCTACGTTTTCTTCTGTTCAATTGAAACCTCGGAAATTTCAAATGGGAAGCAGATGAAGACAGCAGTGGGCGTCTACCCACTGTGTATATACACATGGCATAGGTGTGCCCCTTCGTCAGGAGGGGTACGCTCTGTGCTATCATATATATACCTGCTAGGCGTAGGCTCTATTGCTTCTTATCTTTGTTCCCATAGGTCGTCCGAGGACCTCAATTGGCAAGGGTAATGCGAGTGATAGATTCCCTACGCCTTCCTTTTTGATAGCTAATCAGTTATTCTATCCCTTATCTTGCGATGAGGCTGGACTAGAATCAAAATAATCTTTTAAAATCAGATGGTTTCTGCTTTCGGGAATCGGTGGAGTAATAGGATGGCAAGGCTTTGCTATGCTCCCATCGGCAACGGAAGTTATGGCAAAGAAACTGCAACTCAGCTATAAGGAAATCGAATCCCGATTAGAATCGTTCAAAACTAAAGTAGTGCCAGCCTCTGAGGTTGGCTACGAGATACTGAAGGCTTTTGGTAAAAGCGAAAAGGATGTGTCGAGATACAAGGAAGGAAAGGGTATCTTGAAGACATTCGACGGTTTGCTTATCAAAGGCTTGTTCTGCTATCAGGCTGTAGATACTTTGCATCTTACCACCAGGTTGGAGACATTGAAGACTGATGCTCAGGTAAAGAAGGCTGCACCAAAGATTATTGTGGTGAGCGATGGTGAAACCCTCCTTGCTTATGATACTCGTGAGAATGATACTTACGAGCAGAAACTTGTCAAGATGCACAGCGACTTTGGCTTCTTCTATCCTTTGATGAACGTAGAGCGAGTACACACTACGGCAGAAAACCCTGCCGATGTGAAGGCTGCCGAGAAACTTGCCAAACTGCATGATGAGATTCGTGCTTATAACGAATATAATAGTGATGATGACTTGCACGACCTCAATATCTTCATTACCCGCCTGCTCTTCTGCTTCTTTGCCGAAGACACAGGTATCTTTGCCGAAAATCTCTTTACCAACTTTATCAAGCAATTTACCAAGGAAGATGGTTCCGATCTCGGCGAGATGCTAGGTCAGGCATTCCAGGTGATGAATGTGCCAAACAAGGAGCGTTCGGAAGAACTTACCAAGGAAATCAATCAGTTTCCTTACGTGAATGGCGGTCTTTTTGCCTCAGACATTCCTATCCCAAAGATGGGTTATAAGGCTAGAAAGATTATCATCGAATGCGGCGACTTGGATTGGAAGGACATTAATCCGGATATTTTCGGTAGTATGATTCAGGCGGTGGTGAATCCTGATGTGCGTGCCAAGGAAGGTATGCACTACACCAGTGTGCCTAATATCATGAAGGTAATCAATCCGCTCTTTATGGATGATTTGAGAGGGGAATATAAGAAACTGGAAGAGTTTTACGAGCAGAAGAAGAATCTGTATGATTTGAGCTTATTGACTCATAATCAGTTTACTGACGAGTGCCGACCAATCATTAATGGTTGCAATAGGTTGATGGTAAGAATGAGCAAGATGAAGTTCTTCGACCCAGCATGTGGTAGTGGTAATTTTCTGATTATCACTTATAAGCAGTTGCGCTTGCTCGAAATGGATATTCTGCATCTCCGCAAGAAGTGTACGCAGGAGCAGATGCTCGACTTTATTGATGGTTCGTGCATCCGTCTGAAACAGTTTTTTGGAATAGAACTTCTCGACTTTCCTCACGAGGTAGCCATGCTTTCGCTTTGGCTTGCCGAGCATCAGATGAACAATAAGTTTCACGCCGATTTCGGTGTGAATGTTGCCGCCTTGCCTTTGCATAATATCGACCAGATAAAATGTGGTAATGCTTGTAGAATGGATTGGGAGGTAGTATGCCCGCATACCAAGGATGAAGAAGTGTTTGTATTTGGAAATCCGCCGTATTTGGGGAGTAGAAACCAAGAAGAAGAGCATAAAGCTGATATGGATATTGTTTTTGGTAATCAAAAAGAATTCAAAGGATATCGTAAATTGGATTATATCTCATGTTGGTTTTTTAAAGGAGCAGAGTATGTTGCAAATAGTGACGCTAGCTATGCATTTGTTTCTACAAATTCTATAACTTTGGGTGAACAAGTTAGTATTTTATGGAATAATATGTTAAATAAGTATTCTGAGAATATCTTTTTTGCATATTCTGTTTTTAAATGGAATAATAATGCTAAGAATGTGGCTGGTGTATCTGTTGTAATTATAGGTGTAAGAAAGCGTGATAATTCTATGAAGAAATTGTATAATGAAGTAGAATGTAAGCAGCTTTCCTATATACCTCCAACTCTAAGTGATAGTGTAGATAATATGGTAAAGAAAGCAACAAAATCGATTTCAAAGTTACCTTATATGCGACGTGGTAATATGCCAAATGATAAAGAGTTTTTGCGTTTAAGTCCATTGGAAAAGAAAGATATATTAGAACATTATCCTAATGCGGTAAAGTTTATTCGTTTACAAATCGGGGCAGATGAATTGATAAACCAAGTTGAAAGGTATTGTTATTGGATATCTGATGAGGATTTAGAAGAAGCAGAAAAGATTATGCCAATTAAAAACGCTATTGATAAATGTCGTGAATATAGAATAAATAGTAAGGATAAAACACTTCATGTGCAAGCAGAAAAAGCACATCAAATGAGAGAATTCTTTGAATGCAATGAAATGTCGTTGGTAATTCCTATAGTTTCTTCTGAAAGTCGTGAGTATATACCAATGAACTTTGTTCCTGACAAAACGATTGTACCGAATTCAGCTCAAGTTATATATGATGCAAATTTGTTTGTTTTTGGTTTATTGACATCTAAAATGCATATTTTGTGGACAAAGCATAATGCAGGAAGGTTGGATAATCGAATACGTTATTCTATCTTTCTCTGCTACAATACTTTCCCTTTCCCATCCATCTCCGACACCAAGAAGGCTGAGATAGAAGAGGCGGCAACGAATGTGCTTCTGGCTCGTGAAAACTATCCCGAGAAGACGCTTGCAGATCTTTACGACCCGGAAAAGATGCCGGAGGATTTGCGTGCTGCACATGAGGAACTGGATGCCATCGTAGAAAGCTGCTATCCTGGCGCTCCGTTCCCAAATGATGAGGCTCGATTGGAATGCCTCTTCAAACTCTATGAGAAAATGACAGCTAACAAGTAATAATTTGAATGGCTTATGAACAAGATAAATGATAATATCGTTGATATCAAATATCAGCAAACGGGTAAATCGAGTAATACCAATGAACTCGGTATGAGAGAGATGCAAGCCAAGGCTTACGAAGTCCGCAACCATCGCTTTCTGCTTATCAAGGCGCCACCTGCATCTGGCAAGAGTCGCGCCTTGATGTTCATCGCCCTGGATAAGCTGAAGAATCAGGGCATCAAGAAGGTTGTAGTGGCTGTACCGGAAAAGAGTATCGGCCGCTCCTTCCAAAACACCGACCTGATGAAGTATGGCTTCTTCGCCGATTGGAGGGTGGCGCAACAGTATAATCTTTGCGATAATAATCTTTGCGATACTACCGACGAGAAAGTTAAGGCGGTACGCTTTAAAAATTTCTTCCATCAAGATAAAAACAATATCCTGGTTTGCGCCCATGCTACACTAAGAAACGGCATGAAGGAAATAAGCGACGAGGAGTTTAATGATTGTCTCTTGGCGATAGATGAGTTCCATCATACAAGTGCTGATGTGAACAGCGGACTGGGCGACATCGTGCGCCGGGTGATGAATAATTCCACCGGTCATATCGTTGCCATGACGGGCAGTTACTTCCGTGGCGATGGTGTTCCGGTGTTGAGGGCTGAGGATGAGGCCCGTTTCTTCCCGGTTACTTACAACTATTATCAGCAGCTTAACGGTTATCGCTATCTCAAGAACCTCGTCTTGGGCTATCACTTCTATCACGGCAGTTATCTCGACCATATTGCCGAGGTGCTGGATACTACCAAGAAGACCATCATCCATATTCCGAGTGTCAACTCCCGAGCATCCAGCGGTTTGGGTAAATACACGGAGGTGGATGAAATCATCAAAATTATCGGTAAGGTAGAGGAACGGGATTACAACAATGGCGGCATCTATTACGTCAGAACCAAGGACGGCAGACTGCTGAAGATTGCTGATCTGGTGGAAGACCATGCTGAGACCCGCAATCTGGTGCAGGGATATTTGCAGCGGATAAAGAAACGTGATGATGTAGATATTATCATCGCTCTGGGTACTGCCAAGGAAGGTTTCGACTGGCAATGGTGTGAGGAATGTCTGACCATCGGTGTGCGTGGCTCGCTGACCGAAGTGGTGCAGATTATCGGAAGATGCACCCGTGATTGCGAAGGCAAGGAAACCGCCAAGTTTGTGAACATGATAGGAATGCCTGATGCCAATCAGCCCGATGTGAAGGTGGCGGTGAACGACTTTCTGAAAGCCATTACTGCATCGCTTCTGATGGAGCAGGTGATGGCGCCTAGTTGGCATTTCAAGACGGTGAAGGATGTGGATAGTGATGAGGGTAGTCCGCTGGATGCCCGTACCCTTGTGATAGAGGGCTTGAAACCTTTGTCGAGCGAGAAGACGAAGATGATTGTAGAAGAGCAGTTGGATGATTTGAAGGCTTCTATCTTGCAAGACGAACTGGTGGTGAAAGCCATCAGCGGAAGTACTACGGCTGAAACCATCACCAAAACGCTCATTCCGAAAGTGATTCGTGAAAAGTATCCGGATTTGAGCGAGAACGAAGTGGAAGAAGTTCGTCAGCGCCTGCTGCTTGATACCCTAGTAAAAGGTGGCGAAGTGGTGGATGATAAGGGAAATCCTATCGATTTCGATGCTTCGAAGAACGACGAGGAGAAGGAGTCAGAAGGCAATCGCCTTATCAAGTTGGCAAATCGTATGATCAATATCAACCAGTTGAATATCAATCTGATTGATTCCATCAATCCGTTCCAGCGTGCTTACGAGATGCTTTCGAAGAATATCGACAAATCGACCTTGAAGATTATCCAAGACACGATAGCGGAACAGAAGTTTGATATGACCCTGGAACAAGCCATCATCCTCTTCAAGGGACCGTACAGAAAATGGGTGGAAGAGCACAATGAACAACGACCAGACATCAATGACCCAGACCCAAAGGTGAGAGAACTGGCAGCTGCCTTCCAGAAAATCAAGAACTTGAAAATAAGAAAAATGAGAGGCTTGGAATATGAACCGGAAAAGTAATTTAGGCATTTATAATTCAACATTTAACATTCAACATTTCAAAAGATGGATTGGCCAGAAGAATTATTAAAGATATTTGATGACCCCTTGTTGGCGGATGTACGCCCGAAACCGAAGGCACCGACGCCCGATGACAGGCTGGCACAGAAATTGCTTGAAATCAACAAGTGGGTGGCAGAGCATGGTAGTGAACCCACAGCAGATGGTGGCTTGAAAGAAAAGTTGCTTGCTGCATCGCTCAAGGCTCTGCGAACCAAGGCAACAGATAGCCTAAGACAGTATGATGAGTATCAACTGTTGGGATAGGCTATAGTTTTTCACCTTATTATATATATAGTGATATGGATATTGATAAAGAATTAGAAGATATATTCCGCGACCCTTTGATGGATGTTTCCTATCAGGAGGCAAAACTCTTCGATGTGCCTGCCGACATGAAAGGCGTGATGGCTCAGAAGAAGGATGCGCCCGACCATGTGGCACAAAGAAAACTGTGTGAGAATTTCGCACAGTTTAAGCCGCTCTTCGAACAGGTGCATCAGGATTTGAAGACCGGGAAGCGACAGTTGCAGAGAATCTCGAAGACGATGAGCTTATTGGCTGGACGCTATTATCTTGTAGATGGTCAGATGGTTTTGTTATATGAGATTATTGAGAAGAAAAAGGGTACTAATGGTTTGCCCGATGGCAGAACCCGCTGTATCTATGAAAATGGTACGGAGTCGGATATCTATCTCCAGACGCTTCGCAAGAGTGTGGTGGCAAGTGGTTATGCCATCACCGAAACTCTGGAGGAGACGGATGCTCATTTCTTCAATCCTGAGGATGTGAAGCAGGAAGACCAGGTGACGGGTTATATCTACGTGCTTCGTTCGAAATCTGAGAATCCGGAAATTCGTAATATCAAGAATCTCTATAAAATAGGTTTCTCTACGAATCGGGTAGAGGAACGTGTGGCAAATGCCGAGCACGAGCCTACTTATCTGATGGCACCTGTAGAGATTGTAAGCACTTACAAGATAGTGAACATGCACTCCCAGAAGTTTGAGGACCTGGTGCATCAGGTGTTGCAGACGGTGAACTTCCGTTTTAAGGTGGCTGATGATAAGGGGAAGTTACATGAGGCTACGGAGTGGTATCAGGTTCCGCTGGAAATCATCGACAGCATTATTCAGAAAATCATGAATGGCACTATCATCTACTTTGCCTACAATAAGGAACAGCAATGTCTGGAGCAGCGGATAGAGAAAAAGGCGTCTCAGCTGAATCTGTCGGGCTTGAAGGTTTTGACGCTGATTATCGAGAAACAGTATTTCGAGGAGATTGTATCTGGTGTGAAGACCGAGGAGTACCGTTCGCTGAAGCAGACCACGCTTAACAAATATACTTATATTGATGAGGCTGATGGCAAGCGTTATCTCCGTCGTTTCGATGCGATAAGGTTTTATGTGGGTTATCATTCGGATAGGGATAGTGCCGTGGTTCAGGTATTGGACACCACCTATGAGGATGGCTTGGTAACTTATCATCTCGGAAAGGTGTTGGAGGTGATAAGGGGGAAAGAAAAATAAAACAGTTGAAAACCAATAGTTTAAGGTCACAAATTGTGACCTTAAACGCTATTTCTTTTTGTTTGATATAGAGGTTGTTATAGAAGCTTTTGCCCTTGCAGGGCGCATTGCTGATTGCTAATGTACCCAGGGCGCTGCTCTGGGCTAGGAGCTTTTGGGCCTTCAGCCCGTTCTTGAACCATCTGCAAAAAATCAGAACGAATCTTTATCCTCGAAGTGCATTATAGGTTAAATTCCATTCTTTGTCAAGAACAGCGATTTCTGCTTGTAACTTTTCTCTATTAGCTTTTCGCTGTTCAGGAGTTAAACTCTCTACACGCTTCATTTCTTCAATAAAGCGTTCGGCGTCTTTGCCATATAATATTGGCGTTTCTCTAATTGGTCTTGCCATAATTTAATCCTCCTAACTTTTGTTAGATAGCCATGTTCGTTCTTCATTTAGTTTATTGAAAAACTCTTCTTCATTATAGCTAACACCTGTCCTTTCGTATTCCGCTTCAATGGCTTCAATCCTAGCCACGGCTTCTTCTTCATTAGCTGGATGCCAGCCAACAGGAGTCGGCTGCTCTTCTTGTAATGTATATCTTTTCTCCTTCATAAGCTCTTTCCTTTATAGTTTTCTTTTGAATTGTCTAATCAGATATCTGGGGCTTCTTCTCATATCCCATAAATCTACGAAAATGACGAGGTCGTTGACTTCGTCGTAGCGATAGATAATCTTCCAATTCTCCTTGATGATTGCACTATGGTAAGGGCGGTGGAATCGCTTAAGCAATGGCTCTCTAGGTGAAGAAAGAGGATGAAGCATCAGGCGATGCTTGATGTCTTTATATTCTTTATGGAATCGCTTTACTGTGGTTTTGCCGAATTCAACTAATCCATAGTCGATAACAGTCTTTAATTCCTTTTTGAAATAAAGTGTTAATCTTATGCTAGCCATGGATATTGTGCAATTAGTTCTTTTTCAAAATCTTCAGCATCAATATATTGACCTTTATCATACTCTTCCTCAATAGCTTCAATCCTAGCCACGGCTTCTTCTTCATTAGCCGGATGCCAGCCAACAGGAATCTTATTCCAGTCAATATCTTCTTCTGCACATTCATCCTCGGGAAGTGCTATGGCGGCATTTCCGTGATAGGCTGGTGCTGGCTCTGCTGCGAAAGCTGCATCTTTCTGTTCTTCTGGCAATGGATATCTTTTCTCTTTCATAAGCTTGCGTATTTTATCTGCTGCAAAAATACGATTATTATCTGAATCATGCAAGAAAAATGGGAGAAAAGTTTTTAAAGTATCTTATAATCATGGTTTTTGCTCTTTATTGGGCTTGGGGTATTTCTGAAAAAAAGTCACAATATCCGGCAGATGGTGCTGAGTATTGTGACTTTACTTTTTTGTTATACAAATCTTTTCTATTCGATGCTTTCTTCTATCGACTTTAATACGTAGTCGAGAATCACTACATCGTCCAAATAATCACTAAATCTTAGTGGTGCTTCAAATCGCAGGCTGCCTGCTCATAGTCGATGAGATGATCGATGGTAGGGTGGTCGCCGCAGATTTCGCAGGATGCACGCTTCTTCACCTTGATGGTGCGGAAGTTCATCGTCTTGGCATCGAAGGTGAGCAATCGGTCTGTAAGCAGATCGCCTACACCGAGGAAGTACTTCAACGCCTCGGTAGCCTGGATAGTGCCCAGCATACCAGCGATGGCTCCCAATACGCCTGCCTGGCTACTGGTAGGTACGGCGCCTGCTGGAGGTGGCTCCTTGAAGAAGCAACGGTAGCAAGCCGTGCCTGGCAGATGGGTGAAGGTCTGCCCCTGGAATCTCAGGATGCCTCCATGTGAGAATGGCTTGCCCAGGCGCACGCAGGCATCATTGATGAGGAACTTCACCGGGAAGTTGTCGGTGCAGTCGATGACGAAGTCCCAAGGCTTGATGATTTCCTCGGCATTGTGAGAGTCGAGGAAGTCGTGATAGGTGG
The DNA here is from genome assembly GCA_900548535.1 of Candidatus Segatella intestinihominis. Classification (GTDB taxonomy): domain Bacteria; phylum Bacteroidota; class Bacteroidia; order Bacteroidales; family Bacteroidaceae; genus Prevotella; species Prevotella intestinihominis. Next base: position 9,409 of record URLG01000024.1, read on the forward strand.
TTACCTCCACGTCGGGGTTGATGGCTATCATCTTCTCCTTGGCGCTCTCCACCTTAGGCACGCCCACGTCCTTGGTGAAGTGGATTACTTGTCGCTGGAGGTTGCTGAGGTCCACCACGTCAGCGTCGATGATGCCGATGTGTCCTACTCCCGCCGCAGCCAGATAGAGGGCAGCTGGAGAACCCAGTCCGCCTGCGCCCACGATGAGCACCTTGGCGTTGAGGAGTTTCTCCTGTCCCTCCAGTCCTACGTCTTGCAGCAGGATGTGGCGGCTATATCTTTCTATCTGTTCTTCTGTCAAATCAATCATATTTCTTTTTTTAGATGTAAAAAGTGATAGGCAAATCACTACTTTTCTGATATTAACGTATGAACTGCCCATTTTATTATATCAAATTGCTAATATTTTCGCTGGGAGGGCAGGTTTGTTACCTGCCCAATTAGCAAGCACCGCCACCCATGAAGTAGAGGAAGTCCACTCTGTCGCCCTTCTTGAGCTGAATCTTCTCGTATCTCTATCTTAAAACCATCTTCAATCCTTCGTAACGCCTTTGTCACAAGATATCCGTAATTTTGCACCCGAAATTCGGAAAGTATTCAGAATCTCGATGGAATGGGAATAGAAATTCCCTTCTTGCTGATAGATATAGATTAAAATAAAATAAATAGAATATTAATAGTTTTTTGAAAATTCAGATGAAAAAGATTGTTTGGAATGTGGCTTTGGTAGCTGGCCTCTTGATGGCGGCTCCTGCCATGCAGAGTGTTACGATGAGTGCGCAGAATGCCAAGAGTGCCATCCAGTGGCAGGCAGATAAGTCGATGGTGCAGCCCACTAACTTGACCGCTCGCTCTTACGCCAGCCGTTCACAGTGGGAAACCCTCAAGGGCGAAATAACCCTCTACATGGCGAATGACCTGGGACGCAACGGCTACTACGACCAGAAAACTATCGCCGAACTGATGGGCGAGATGGCGGGCACCGTAGACCCTCAGTGCGTGCTTGCCGTGGGCGACATCCACCACTTCAATGGCATCGCATCGCTCCAAGACCCGCTGTGGATGACCAACTACGAGCTCATCTACTCGCATCCCGACTTGATGATAGACTGGTTTCCAGTGTGCGGCAACCATGAGTATCGTGGCAACACCGACGCCTTCCTGCACTATGGCAGCATCAGTCGCCGCTGGATGATGCCAGCCAAGTATTACACCAAGGTCTTCACCCACAAGAAGACCACCGTACGTGTCGTCTTCCTCGACACCGCTCCGCTCATCGACAAGTATCGCCAGGACTCCGAGACTTATCCTGATGCCCGAAAGGAGGACATGCAGGCGCAGCTCTCTTGGCTGGACGAGACCTTGAAGAATGCCCATGAAGACTGGGTCATCGTGGTGGGTCATCATCCCATCTACGCCGACACCGAGAAGAGCGAATCGGAGCGCCTCGACATGCAGAAGCGCGTGATGCCTATCCTCCATAAATATAATAATGTGGCAATCTATGCGTGCGGCCATATCCACAACTTCCAGCACATCCAAAAGAAGGGCGACCCTATCGACTACGTGGTCAACACCTCCGCATCACTCGCTCGCCCTGTGAAGGCGGTGGACGGCACCCAGTTCTGTAGCCCAGCCGATGGATTCTCCGTGATAACAGTGGATAAGAAGCAGCTCCGCCTCTCGATGATAGACAAGGACGGAAATATCATACACGAAATTAAAAAGACGAAATAAATGAAAAGAATCATGATGAGTGCGGCGCTCATCGCCTTCGTGATGGCGATGAATGCCCATACACTCGATGGAATTGTAAAGGATAACAAGACGGGCGAACCGCTCATCGGTACCGTTATCAGGGTGAAGGAATTGCCCCAGCTGAGCACCACGACTGGTCTGGATGGCTCCTTCACGCTCCACGAATTGCCCGACCGAGGCAAGGTGACGCTCATCATCTCCTACATGTCTTACAAGACCAAGGAGATGGTGGTGGACGTGGCCAAAAAGAAATATGAAATCAGTCTGGAGGAGGATGCCAAGCAGTTGGGCGAGGTGGTGGTTACTGGCCACAAGGAATATCACAGCGACCGCTCTGCCATCGACCTGGAGAAGACGGCGGGCAACGTGCTCAACGTGATGAGCCAGCAGAGCATCCAGTTATCGCCTGATGTCAACGTGGCGAGCGTGCTCCAGCGCGTATCGGGCGTAACGATGGAGCGAGATGCTTCGGGCGAGGCTTCCTACGCCATCCTCCGAGGCATGGACAAGCGATATAACTATACCCTGGTGAACGGCGTGAAGATTCCTTCGCCTGATGACAAAAACCGATACATCCCGCTCAACATCTTCCCATCCGACTTGATGGACCGTCTCGTGGTGTCGAAGTCGTTGACCGCCGATATGGAGGGTGATGCAGCCGGTGGAGTGGTGGATATGGTGATGAAGGATGCGCCTAGCCACTACCTGCTACAGGCGAATGCCGCCGTGGGCACGAGCGATTACTTCATGAAGAGTGGCAGGGATTATCTCTCCTCCAACCGCAGCGACTACACCAAGCAGGCTCCCTACGAGCTGTATGGCAAGGACTACAAGGCTTCGATGGCCGACTTCAAGAACGGACCTACCGAGGTGAGCCGCCACTCCATGCCAGCTCCTAACTTCATCGGCGGTCTGAGCATCGGCAACCGATTTTGGAAGGATCGCCTCGGCGTGATGTTGGCTGGTAGCATTCAGAATATCTTCCGAGGCACCGAGCGCACATATAACAGCGTAAAAATGGCTTCGGGCGAGCAGGCGATGTATATCAGCAGCCTACAGCATCGCTATTACAGCATCCACGACCTCACCGCCGGACTTCACGCCAAGGTGGACTTGACCCTCGGCAACCACAAGCTGGAGTGGTACAACATGTATGTGAACACCAACTCCAAGGGCATCCGCTACAACAATAGCATCAACACCGAATACATCTCCAGCGATACCTATACGCAGGATGACGAGACCCGCTCCTTGTCTCAGACGCAGAGCATCTTTGCCACCCATCTCAAGGGCACGCACCATCTCACCAAGAACTTTACGGTAGATTGGTCGGGTCTCTATTCCGAGGCAAAGGAGAAGGATCCAGACAGAGTGTATCTCACGCTGACGAATACCGTGCAGGCTGATGGAGCATCTGATGCTTCGGATGGTACATCTGGCAATGGCTCTTCTCTCTGGAGCGGCAACAAGACCATCCTGAAGACGCAGCCTAAGGACATGGAGCGCCGCTTCCAGCACAATGACGACAAGGACTTGGCGGGCTACATCAATCTCTCTCTCGACACCCGTCTTTCCGACAAGCTGGATGCCCTCTGGAAGGCGGGCGCGCAGTATCGCCGCAAGGAGCGCAACAATAGATATTACTCTTATATCTTTGGTCCTACCAACATCTCTCAACGCTTGGATGGCAATGGCTTCGACCAGTTTGCCGCCATCGACTGGACGGTGAAGACCCCTTATTCTCAGGCATCTCAGCTTAATTACGATTCCAAGGAGCACATCGGCGCAGCCTATGCCATGGTTACCCTGAAGTCGGAACTTGGCGAGCTGAACGCTGGTTTCCGTGCCGAGCATACCAACCAAATCTACACCATGCTGCAGAAGTTCCGCAACATGGGGCAGGTGGGCGAGCAGAGCTACTGGGATTATCTGCCATCGGCATCCATCAAGTGGACCCCTACGCAGAAGATGAACGTGCGCCTCTCTTACTATCGCTCCATCAATCGCCCAGGGTTCTACGAGATAGTGCCTTATCAGATTATGGGCGAGGAGTATATGGAAAAAGGTAATCCCGACCTGAGGAGGGCGCGCATCGACAACGTGGACCTGCGCTGGGAATGGTTTCCTAGCAAGACGGAGCAGATTCTGGCGGGCGTATTCTATAAGTATCTGAAGGACCCAATAGAGCAGGTTTTCGTTACCTCGGATGGCAAGATAGGCAGTGGAGCCGACGCTTACTATATGCCTGATAATCTGGGAAATGCCAAGAACATGGGATTCGAGATAGACGTCATCAAATACATCCGTCACTTCGGCTTGAAGGCGAACTATACCTACACCCATTCTGAGATAACTACCTCTAAGAGAGAGTATCAGGAGGGCAGTGCGGAATATAAGAGCGGCGTAACGCAGACCCGCCCATTGGTGAACCAGGCTCCTCATACCGCCAATCTCTCTCTGCTGTATAAGGACACCGAGAATGGCTGGAATGCCCAGCTTGCCGCCTCCTATACGGGCACGAAGTTGGCCCTCGTCTCCCCATTCAAGGATGCCGACCAGTGGGACAAGGCGATGTTTGGCCTCGACCTCAGTGCCGAGAAGCAATTCAGGAATGGTCTCTCCATCTTCCTCAAGGCTAACAACCTGCTGGATGCCAAGCGCGAGCGTTATCTCAAGACCGTGAACGAGAGCAACCTGCAGTACGAGGGACAGAAGAGCGACAAGACCATCGTGGGAACCTACCGATATGGCAGAACATTCCTCTTGGGCGTGAGATATAAACTGTAATTAATAATGTAGAATATAAAATGAAAAAGATAAATACTTGGGCGTGTATGCTAGCCATGGCAGCAGCCACCGCCATGTTCTCCACATCTTGCGAGAACGACAACATCAATCCATACGATTACACCAACAATGGGGGCGATAATCAGGAGAACCAAGGTTCCACCGATGTCTTCAAGACGGCTCTCGCCGAATATCCTAAGGGTTCGCTGGTCTGGACCAAGGACACTATCCTGACCGAGAGCGTGGAGATACCCGTGGGCACATCGCTCTACATCGAGCCGGGCGTAACCGTAACCTGCAAGAGCGAGGTGCAGGTGCCTATCGAAATCGTGGTCTTGGGCAACCTCTACTGCATGGGTACCGAGGAGCATCCCGTAACCATCACCTCCGACACCAAGAAGCCAGCCGACTGGGGTGGCATCATCTGCGGCTACAATTCAGAAGAGGTGGTATTGAACCACGTAGACATCGCCTACGCTGGAGCCACACCAACCGAATCTTCCGCCTCCTTCCAAAACAAGCTCTTCAAGACCACCATCGACGGCGGCGTGCCAGCCTTCCATTTCTGCAATGTGAACGGCAAGTTTGTGATGGCGAATAGCTTCTTCCACGATAACTATAACGACCAAACGTATTTTACAGGCGGACAGGGAGTTATCATCAACAATATCTTTGCCGACAGCGGCAATGCGGCAGATGGTGGCGAGGCTATCAACGTGAAGTCGGGTTGCAAGTTGGATGTGGCTAATAACCTCATCTACAACGCCTGCACCAATGCCTTCAAGCTCTCCAACGCAGGCAATAGCGAGGCTATCCCGCTCACCGATATGACGGTCTATAACAACACCATCGTCAACTGCGGTTGGCGTCGCTCCAAGAACAAGAAGGGCGGCAGCATCTGGGTGGAGAAGGCTGCTCGCCCAGTGATGGTCAACAACCTTATCTACGATTCTCGCTTCGGCCTGAAGCAGCCAAAGCAGGATGGCGCCGACATGGACAACGCTCGCATGACTCCAAACTATTACTTCGCATCCACCGCCACGGGCGTAAAGCAGATGGCAAAGGATGCCAGTCTCGGCATCTGGTACGACACCGATATCCACAGCTTGGCGTCAGGTGAGGGCAATCCGCTCTTCAAGAATTTCCAGCAGACCTCTCTGATCAATATCAATTGTGAGGTGGATGACCCAGCCGAGGGCGCCCCACAGCCATTCGACAAGGCATGGGATTTCACCCTGTCGCAGAACAGTCCAGCCCTCATCGGCGGCGTAACCGACATCTCTCGTCTCTTCCCATCGGGCTTGGCGTTCTTTGGCATGAAGAAGGTCCTCTTCCTAGACCAGAAGAATGATCAGAATTATTACTTCACCGCTCCCTTGCCAAATGTCAAGTTTGGCTGGAGCAAGTAATAGAAAAGTAAAATGGGTAAATAATCCTTGATATGGTACATGCCGTATCAAGGATTTCCCATTTCAACCGCACCTTCAAGCGATGGGTAGGGATGACGCCCAATGAGTATCGGTCTCAAAAAATAATAGGCAAATAATTTGGTCATTCCAATTATTATTCTTAACTTAGCGGCGTGAAATTCAGAAATATGTAGTTATGAACATAGAATCCATCCGAGAGTATTGTCTCTCCCTGCCTCTCGTCACAGAGGATTTCCCTTTCGACGAAACCACGTTGGTGTTTCGGGTCTTGGGCAAGATATTCGCTTGCCTCGACTTGGAACGCCCCGACTGGGTTACGATGAAATGCCATCCCGACTATGCCCTCGAACTCCGTGAGAACCATCCCGAGATAGAGCCCGCTTGGCATTGGAACAAGAAGCATTGGAACCAAGTAAACCTCACGGGTCTTCTGGAAGATGAAATGATACAAGGCTTGCTCCGCCACAGCTATAGCGAGGTGGTGAAGAAACTCAAGAAGCAGGAGAAGGCGGAGCATCCGGAGGTGATGGAGGTAAAATGATAAAGAAGCGGGCTTCCTTTATCAACACTTAGGCCTAGTTCCTCTCCTTCACAGGCACTTCAGTAACCTTCCTTCTGATATATATTCTTGATATTTTATAGCACTTCCATTTCGTTCCTCTTCATAATGAGGGGGTAACGCTCTGGATGCTTTAAGCTATCAATTTCCAAGTCAACATCGAGTGTAGGCCATTCGATGGCGTTGCGTCCCGACATCTTAACATGAGGGCAAGTATCCTTCGCCCCCTGCCCGAAATCTCTATCTCGTAACGGCTGGTAAGAGCAAGAACCCAGTGGTAAGGGAATTCTTGAAATTTGTAATTACCAAGGGACAATTGCTTGTAAGAATATTTGCTTGGGGAAAAGACTTGATAGGGAAGCTATATAAGAAAAACCTCCCGAGGAAAAAAATCAGTACGTGCCGAGGAAAATAAATTTTCGTCCCGAGGAAAATATTTTTTCCTCGCCACCCCCTACAAAGAAGGGTCGCAAGAGCATTCTGCTGCTTGCGACCCTTTCTTGTCATAATCGTAAAGTTTTTTCGTTTTTTTTTTACTCGATAACGAGGAAATGAAAATCTCGTTATTTGAGAAGCTTATTACTCAATAACAACGAGAGCATCCTCTTCGAGCACTGCCTGACCAGGCTTTACGCAGATAGCTGTTACCTTGCCATCCTTCTCAGCCTCGATGTTGTTCTGCATCTTCATAGCCTCAAGTACGACAACAGTATCGCCTGCCTTTACCTCCTGACCTACAGCCACCTCGATGCTGGTGATAGTACCAGGGAGAGGAGCCTTCACTGCATTGGCAGCATTTACGTTGGCAGCTGGAGTAGCCTCAGCCTCATCAGCTGCGGCAGCTGGCTTGCCGAGCACTACCTTCTTCTTCTCAGGCTCAGCTTCCTTCTCCATTTCTACCTTGTAAGCTTCGCCATTCACGTTCACGCTTGCGATGTTGTCCTCAACACCCTCAATCTGAACCTTGTATTCTTTTCCGTCGATTGTATATTTAAACTCTTTCATTTTTCTTTTTTATGGTTTAGCTGTTAAACTCAAGAACTTGGCGTTCCACATCGTCTGACGTGGCTTGATGGTGATGATGCCAGGCTCCTTATCGTGTACGTTATTGCCCTGGTACTCATAGAGTGCCATGGCAATCGCAGCATAAATATTCTTATCCATTTATTCTTTCTCAGTTAAAGAACTTATCCCAGAAAACTTATCATAAAGTTCAAAGTTCAAAGTTCAAAGTTCAACTTTACATTGGCATACAGCCATGCTTCTTAGCTGGCAAGCTCTGGCGCTTGGTAGCGAGCTGAGCCAAACCACGGCAGATGCGGAAACGAGTGTTGCGTGGCTCGATCACATCATCGATGTAGCCATACTGAGCAGCCTGGTATGGGTTAGCAAACTTCTCTGTATACTCCTCTTCCTTCTCAGCCAAGAATGCCTTAACGTCCTCGCCGGCTTCCTTCTTAGCCTTAGCCTCCTTACCGCAGAGGATGGCAACGGCACCGCTGGCACCCATAACGGCAATCTCAGAAGATGGCCAAGCGAAGTTCAAGTCTGCGCGAAGCTGCTTGCAGCCCATCACGATGTGGCTACCACCATAGCTCTTACGCAATGTGATAGTGATCTTTGGCACGGTAGCCTCACCGTAAGCGTAGAGCAACTGTGCTCCGTGCTGGATAACGGCGTTGTACTCCTGACCTGTACCTGGCAAGAATCCTGGTACGTCTACGAGAGATACGATAGGAATGTTGAAGGCATCGCAGAAGCGTACGAAGCGAGCTGCCTTGCGGCTGGCGTTAACATCCAATACACCTGCGTAAGCTGCTGGCTGATTGGCTACTACGCCCACGCTCTGACCATTGAAGCGAGCAAAACCTGTGATGATGTTCTTGGCAAACTTAGGCTGAACCTCGAAGAACTCGCCATTGTCGGTCACTGCACCGATTACCTTGTACATATCGTAAGCCTGGTTAGGATCCTCTGGGATAATCTCGTTCAGGGAGTCGTCCATACGGTCGATAGGGTCTGTGCACTCTACGCGTGGAGCCTCCTCAGTGTTGTTGCTAGGGATGTAAGAGAGCAAGCTCTTGATCATCTCGATAGCCTCTTCCTCTGTCTTGGCAGCGAAGTGGGTAACACCACTCTTGGTAGCGTGAACTGAAGCACCACCGAGGTGCTCAGCGTCGATGTCCTCGCCAGTAACGGTCTTTACCACCTTAGGACCTGTCAAGAACATGTAAGAAGTCTGCTCCTTCATGATGATGAAGTCGGTGAGGGCTGGAGAGTAAACGGCACCACCAGCGCAAGGCCCCATGATGGCAGAAATCTGTGGGATAACACCAGAAGCGAGGATGTTGCGCTCGAAGATCTCGCCATAACCAGCGAGTGCGCAGATACCCTCCTGGATGCGAGCACCACCAGAGTCGTTCATGCAGATGACAGGTGCGCCCATTGTCATAGCCATATCCATTACCTTGCAAATCTTCTGTGCCATAGTCTCAGAGAGTGAACCACCATTTACGGTGAAGTCCTGAGCATATACATAAACCAAGCGGCCTGCGATAGTAGCACTACCTGCTACCACGCCATCGCCGAGGTATTGTTTCTTCTCCATGCCGAAGTTGGTGCAACGATGCAACTTGAACATGTCATACTCCTCGAAACTGCCGGCGTCTACCAACATTTCGATACGCTCACGAGCGGTATATTTGCCACGTGCATGCTGCTTCTCGATGGCCTTCTCGCCACCGCCAAGACGAGCCTGTTCGCGCTTAGCGATCAGCTCCTTAATCTTTTCTATTTGTTTGCTCATAATTGATTATTATGTATTTATTTCTTCTTTTTATTCTTTCATGAATGATGTTCGAAATCCCACTTGGAATAGTCGATTTATCATAATTCCGTGCAAAGGTACGAAAAAAACCGCAGATAGCGCACTATCTACGGTTAAATATTTAGAAATCTTATGATTTTTGAATAAAATGCTAGAATTCCAAGAGAATTCTTGCGTTCAGCTGTCTGCCCGTCAGATAATTCGGAACGGCATATTGCTGGTTGGTCACATCGGTCACCCAATAGTAGCTGTTCACATTGTCGATGCCGAAGAGGTTGAGGCAGTCCACGCCGAGCATCACGTTCTTGAGGAATGTCTTCTTCTCATGATGCTTGTTGTCGAGCAACTGATAGCTCATGCCGATGTCGGCACGGCGATAGGCTGGGGCACGGAAACTGTTGGTTTCCAACTCTCTATGCGGTGCGGCGAATGGCAATCCATCGGCAAAGGCTAATTTCAGCGACATCTGCCAACGCTTGCTGCCTGGGAAGTAGTCCGTGAAGAAGAGGTTCACGGCATATCGCTGGTCGGTAGGCAGAGGGATGCTCTTGCCATTGAGCTTCATCTTGGTGTCCATCAGCGAGAGGCTGATCCAGGAATCGGTGCCTGGCACAAACTCGCCATAGAGCTTGAAGTCGATGCCGGCAGCATGGCCCGTACATTTGTTCTCGCCATAATATACCACCTTCACGTTGCTCACCGAGTAAGGCACGATGTTGCCCAAGGCCTTGTAGTAAGCCTCGGCAGAGAACTTATATCGCTGCTCGTTTACCTTGAATCGGTAGTCGTAGCCGGCGATGAAGTGGATGCTTCGCTGGCTCTTGATCTTCTCGTTGAGGCTAGCCACGGTGATGCCGTTTACGGTGGAGGTATCTCGCAGCTCCTTGAAGAATGGTGCCTGATAATAGAGACCGGCTGCAAAGTGCCATGTGGTGTTCTCATGCCCCGCAGGGATGATGGAGAGCGATACACGAGGACTGAGGATGGTCTCCTTGTTGAAGCTCCAGTGGCTCAGACGGATACCATAGTTCAGCGTGTAATGGGTAGGGGAAAGAGAATCTCTCCCGCTCGTAAATCGGTAAGTATCTTGCAGATAAGCCTCCACGCGGTTGGCATCGAGCTTGTTCTTCGCCTTCATCGAATACACCATATAGAGGTCCTTGCCATTGTGCGGAATGCTATAGCCGGCAGAATCTCGCATCTCATATTCCACCGAGTTCTCCTCGATGCGCTCTTTCTTCAGCGTGAGGGCGGTCTCCACATCGTGCTTGCGGGTCTTGTGCTTCAGCATCAGCTTGCCACTCATCACCTTGGCGGTGAGGTAATTGCGCGCATGCTCAAAGTAGGTTCCCACGCCCAGGTTCTCGGAGGTCTCTGTCTGGTCTAGCCAGTACTGTCCCTGTATGTCGTATTTCTCCTGCTCCTTGGTGTAGAATGCACTTCCCAGGAGCGATACGCTCGTGTTGTCGGTGATGTGGCGAGTGAGGCCGAGAGTGCCGAAGTAGGTGAGAAATCGGTCTTTCTCATGTCCGTCGAAGTACACTCGGAAGCTCTTCACGTCTTGCATCGTTCCGAAGGTGGTCTCACGGTCAGATGGCTCGAAGTTGTAATGGTTGTCGGAGATATAGCCGATGAAGTCCACCGTCCATCGCTTGTTGGGCTGATAGCTCAGATAGGTCTGATAGTCCAGATAGTTTGGCTTGTATTCGCCCTTGGTCTCCATCGAACCGAGCAGATAACTGGTAGTCTTGTAGCGTACGCTGTTGAGCCATGACAGTTTCTGGGTGCCCAGTCCGATGTAGGCATCTGCCCCCAGAAGGCTTGCAGCCGCGCTGCCTTCCCAGATAGGCTTCTTGCCCTTCGCCTTCAATTTCTTGTAGGTGATGTCGAGAGCCGAACTCATCTTGTCGCCATACTTCGCCCCATATCCACCTGTGGAGAATCCAATCTTGTCCACCATGTAAGGGTTGATGACGGAGAGTCCTTCCTGCTGTCCGCTGCGCACGAGGAAGGGACGATACACTTCCACATTATTTATATATACGGAGTTTTCGTCGAAGGCACCGCCACGCACATTATATTGGGATGACAACTCGTTGTGGGTGCTCACGCCTGCCTGCTGCTGGATGATGCCCTCCACGCCATTGCCGTTGGCAGAAGGAGCCATCTTGATGTCCTTGATCTTGATGTCCTGCGTCTGGTCGGTCTGTAGCTTTTCGCCCGTCACGTTCACATCGCCCAGCATGGTGGCGTCGGTGTGCAATACCACTTGCAGCGTCTGCTTGCCACGAGGCTTTCTCAGAGTTCTCACCTTGGTCTTATAGCCAATCATGGAGAACTTAACGGGCACGCTATCAGCCGAATGCAACTGCATCTTAAACTCACCCTTCAAGGAAGTAAAAGCTACCTTGCCCTGGCTCGCCACGGATACGGTGGCTAGCTCCACAGGGTTGTTGTCCTCATCGGTTACCCTGCCTTGCAGTGTAAATTCCTGCGCCATCATCCTCAGCGTGGCTATCAGGCATATTGTGATCACGAATATTCTTTGTTTCATACACTATTTAACGCAGAATCTGCACATTTATTATAAAAATACCAAAGGTTTGGTATTGGGATGTCACATTTTCTTAGTACTTTTGCACTCGCATTTATATAATTAAGGTAAGAAATCTTATATTCAAGATAATAAAAAGAGGCTTACTTCCGTTTCAAGTAAGCCTCTTTTGCGTTTTAAGTAAGCCACATCTCCACTTGGAATGAGCCTCTTCCCAACTCGGAATGAGCCTCTTCCCAACTCGGAATGAGCCTATATACAATAATGTGTATTATTTATTGAATGCGTAATACAAACCATCGTTCATGGCCATACGAACTTGGAAAAGACCATTCTCGTCGGCTGGAACGTTCATCTTCTCTCCGTTAGGCAAGCAAGCCTGGATGCTGCCATCCTCATTAAAGCTGAAGAGTTCACGGATATCGCCATCCTTGCTGTATGACCAGCTCTTTTTCTTCTTGTTGAATACAAAGTATGATTTCTCACCCTCTGGGTCGGTAATCTCGTAACCGTTCTTCAATGTCTTGATGGCATACATACGACCATCCTTACCCATTACGTCCTTGGTCTTGCCAACTTCGGCAATCACCTTTTCGCCTGTCCAGAACTCGATAGAGTTGAGTACGAACAAGTCTGCAACAGAACATACTGCGTATGCAGGACTGATAACGATGAAAATCAATTCGTTGACGAACTTGTTGCCAGTAGCACGCTTGTTCCAACTAAGTACACTGTTGGTCAAACCGAAAGAACCAATGCAAGAACTTAAAGTCACTGTGCCCAAAGTAAGGAAGAGGGCAGATTTAAATACAATTTTCTTCATAATGTATTGAGGTTTTTTTAAAAAGTAAAAGGCCTATATGTTAGTATGTGGCTAACATATAGACCTATATACTAAAGTTTGTAATATGTAAAATTGCGTTGCTTTCTATTATAGTAGCGAGTGCTTTACTTCGCTGACTCGAATTCTCTCAAGAATCGGGTGTCGTTCTCAGAGAAGAGACGCAGGTCGCTCACACGATACTTCAAGTTGGTGATACGCTCCACACCCATACCGAAGGCATAGCCGGTGTAAACATTGCTGTCGATGCCGCAAGCCTCCAAGTCGTGAGGGTCTACCATACCGCAACCTAGAATCTCTACCCAACCGGTATGCTTGCAGAAGTTACAGCCCTTGCCGCCACAAATGTTGCAGGAGATATCCATCTCGGCGCTAGGCTCGGTGAATGGGAAGTAGCTAGGACGCAGGCGGATCTTGGTGTCGGCTCCAAACATCTCACGAGCGAAGGTGAGGAGCACCTGCTTCAAGTCGGTGAAGCTAACGTTCTTGTCCACGTACAAGCCCTCTACCTGATGGAAGAAGCAGTGAGCACGGGCGCTGATAGCCTCATTACGATATACACGACCTGGGCAAAGCACACGGATAGGTGGCTCGTGGGTCTCCATATAGTGAGCCTCGTCGCCAGAAGTGTGGCTGCGGAGGAGCACATTCTTAGTTACATCGCTAGGATCGCTCTGCTCGATGAAGAAGGTGTCCTGCATATCACGAGCTGGGTGGTCGGCTGCGAAGTTGAGCATGGTGAATACGTGCTTGTCATCATCCACCTCTGGCCCCTGATAGAGCGTGAAGCCCATGCGAGAGAAGATGTCGATGATCTGGTTCTTAACCACGGTGAGAGGGTGGCGTGTACCGAGAGCCACTGGATAGGCTGTGCGGGTCAAGTCGATGTCATCGCTAGATGCATCGGCTTCCTCCATCTGCTCCTTCAAGCCATTGATCTTGGCAAGGGCAGCCTGCTTCAGTTCGTTGATCTTGATACCTACCTCTTTTTTCTGGTCGGCTGGCACATTGCGGAAGTCGGCCATAAGGGCGTTGATCTCACCCTTCTTGCTGAGATACTTGAGTCGAAGCTGCTCTACCTCGTCTGCGTTTTGAGCGCTCAGAGCGTCCACTTCTTTCAAGAGTTCTTCTATTTTTTCTAATAACATATCTATTAAATTGTCTTTTTTGCGTGCAAAGATAACATTTTTTGCTCAAATATTGAAATATCTCAAAAGAAAGTTGTACTTTTGCATGGAAAATTTGAGAAATTTTATAAGTTTATGAAGAAACTCTCTTTAATAACAGTCTTGATGGCGGTCTTAACCATCGTCTGTTTTACCTCCGTTGGGTGCACCGACAAGAAGCCTGCTGCCACCCAAGATTCGGTCATAGCCGATACGGCTGTTGCCGACACTCAGTCTATGGACTCTACTGAGAAACTGATAGAGGAGACTCCGATGCCTAAGGCGGCTGACGAGTTGTTTGATGATTTCGTCTTCAATTTCGCGGCGAACCGCAAGTTGCAGATGAAGCGCATTGTCTTCCCTCTGCCTGTATATCATAATGGCAAGTTGGCTAAGAAGATAGAGAAGAACCATTGGAAGATGGAGCACTTCTTTATGCGCCAGGATTACTATACGCTTATCTTCGACAACAAGAAGCAGATGAATCTGGTGAAGGATACCACCATCGACCATGTGGTCATAGAGAAAGTGTTCTACCATAAGAAGAAGGTGCAGCAGTTCCTCTTCAATCGCATCAATGGCCAGTGGATGATGACGAGCATCAACTACAAGCCGATGTATCAGAACATGAACGGCAGCTTCTTGAAGTTCTATGGTAAGTTTGCCACCGACTCTGCTTTCCAGGCACAGCATCTGCACAACCCTGTGAAGTTTACGGGGCCTGATCCAGACGATGACTTCAGCACGATGACGGGCGACATTGAGCCAGAGACATGGCCAGCCTTTGCCCCCCAGTTGCCTCATGGCATGATATACAATATCATCTACGGACAGAAGTACACGGAGAGTAATCAGAAGATTTTCGTGATTCGTGGTATTGCCAATGGACTGGAGACGAAGCTTACCTTCCGCAGGGTAGGGGGCAAGTGGTTGCTCACAAAACTGGACATGTAAAAACTTTACTTTATGAAGGATTTGAAAGATTATAGCCTGTTGGCTCACAATACGTTTGGTATCGATGCCAAGTGCAGTCGATTCGTGGAGTATGCATCTGTAGAGGAGGCGCAGCAGCTTGTTGCCTCTTTGACGGAGGCTGACCAGCCACTGCTCATCTTGGGCGGCGGCAGTAACCTGTTGCTCACAGGCGATTACCAAGGCACGGTGCTTCATTCTGCCATCATGGGCATCGAGGTAATGGAGAACTCTTCCTTCGAGAATCAGGAGAATGAGAAAGGCTCCGTTTTCTTGAAGTGTGGTAGTGGCGAGGTGTTTGATGACGTGGTGGCTTATGCCGTGGAGCATGGATACCATGGTGCGGAGAACCTGAGCATCATTCCGGGCGAAGTGGGAGCGAGCGCAGTGCAAAACATCGGTGCATACGGTGTGGAGGCCAAGGATATTATATATAAGGTGGAGGCCGTGGAGATAGCTACGGGCAAGGTGGTGAACTTTGACAATGCCGACTGCCAGTACAGTTATCGCCAGAGCAAGTTTAAGCATGAGTGGAGAGACAAGTATCTCGTAACCCATGTCATCTATCGCTTGAGCAAGACTTTCACTCCCGACTTGGATTATGGTAATATCCGTGCATCTCTTGCCGCCAAGCATATCGCCGAGCCTACAGCCCAGCAACTTCGTGATGTCATCATCGAGATTCGCAACGCCAAGCTCCCTGACCCTAAGGTGGAGGGAAATGCCGGCAGCTTCTTCATGAATCCTATCGTGGAGAAGGCGAAGTATGATGAGCTTGCCGCCCAGTATCCAGGTATGCCTCATTACACGATAGATGCTAAACATGAGAAGATTCCTGCAGGCTGGATGATCGACCAGTGTGGCTGGAAGGGCAAGAGCCTCGGCAGAGCAGGCGTACATGATAAGCAGGCATTGGTGCTGGTGAATCGTGGAGGAGCCACGGGCGAGGAAATCGTGAAGCTCTGTGAAACCATTCGCAAGGATGTGTTCGAGAAGTTTGGCATAGAGATTCATCCTGAGGTGAATGTTAAGTGAATCCGTGCCTAAAAATAATATTGTATGGATAAGAAATTGAAGATAACATTATTGGGAACAGGAACATCTAGCGGTGTTCCTGTTTTGGGATGTGATTGCGAGGTGTGCCGTAGCAAGGATCCGCACGATAACCGACTGCGCTGTGCAGCGTTGGTGGAGACGGAGAGCACCCGCATCTTGATAGATGCAGGTCCCGATATTCGCCAGGAGTTGCTCCGTGTGCCTTATCGCAAGGTGGATGGCGTGCTCATCACGCATATCCATTACGACCATGTGGGCGGCATCGACGACCTGCGTGGCTTCTGCGTATATGGCGACATCAATATCTATGGTGATGAACTCATCACGAGCAGTCTTCCTCATACGATGCCTTACTGTTTTCCGAAGGATCATGAGAAGCTTTATCCCGGTGCTCCCAAGCTAGCTCTCCATACTATTTTGCCGCATCATCATTATAAAATAGGAGATATATATTGGATGCCTATCCGTGTGATGCATGATAAGATGCCTATCCTGGGCTATCGTTTTGGCAAGTTTGCCTATATCACCGATATGAAGTCGATGGCGGAAGAGGAATATGCTTATCTTGAAGGCGTGGAGACATTGGTCATCAATGCCCTGCGTTTCGACAAGCCGCATCATAGCCATCAGTTGGTGGATGATGCCATCCAAGTATCAAGAAGGATAGGGGCAAAGAAGACCTATCTCATCCATGTTACTCATCAGATAGGCTTGCATGATGCAGCCAACTCTCGATTGCCTGAGGGCTTTGAGTTTGGATATGATGGAATGGAGATAGAAGTAGAATGATGTGAATTTAAGAAAGTTAAAATCGCACGCTAAGAGTTAATTATTATTTAAAAATGAGAGATTTTGAAAGAAATGCTTGCGGATTTCACGAAAAGTGATTACTTTTGCACGTGTGTTTTTCATAGTATTAGATTTAAGGTTAACAAGGTCGGGCCACAGCGGTGGCCCTTTTTTATGTCTTTTGAAAAACAACATTATCTCTTAAATTTACGATAAAGTTTCCATGCAAGCAAAGCTCCATCGAAAGCTCCGGCTCCGATGTTGAACATGCTCTGCAGTCGTTTGCCCTTGCTTGCATTCTTGGACAATGCATCGGGCTTGGTAAATAGCGTGTGCCAAAGTTTCTTGATCTTGGCATCATCCATCTCAATATCCTTGCGTATCAATTCCTTGCGCAGACGAATCTCGGCGAGTGAATTGTAAGTGGGTGTTTCTGAATAGTTAGTCATCTCATAAAGATTAGTTGATTATCTTATAAAGAATAGTTAATCATCTTATAAAGAATAGTTAATCATCTTGCTCAGACTTGTCGTCTTGTCAAGATGAGCGGGTGAATTACTGCATCAGCAGGCTAGCCAAGAACTTGACGAGCGGTCTTTCTATCCATTGATGTCGGAATATAACGAATAGTATTAATATAAATAGGTATATTCCCGCAATGATGCAGAAGGCGAGAGCCGTGCTTCCTATCAAGCCCGCCAGTGCATAGGCTGCAGCGAAAGACAGGTAGATGATGGCCATGACAAACAAGCCCAGCAGCACCACCGTCATGGTGATGGCCGTGAGCAACCTGACCACTTTATCCACAACATCGAGCTTCAGGTATTCAGACTGAAGCCCGATGTAATGTTTGAGCACCTCTACGAGCTGCCCGATGGTTTCTACGTTTTTATCGTTAGAGAACATCATGCAATCTTAAGTTTGTAAAAACAATCTTAGCTCCAAGCGTCTTAGACCTCAGGAGCAGCATCCTGGATGTCGTCTACCAAGTCATCCACGTCCTTGCGGCTCAACTTGATGTCGTGCTTCTTGCAGAAGTCATCTACTGCGCCTGCTATTTTGCTACGTGTATCCTCACCCTTCTCTGGTGCGAAAATCAAACCGAGTGCTGTACCTGCGATAGCTCCACCGAGGAAAGCACCAATGTAACCTAATGTCTTCATAATTTCTAAGTTTTAAACGTTAAACGATTTTCATCTGCAAATATACGAATTATTCTCCAAATTCCAAGCATTTTAGTCTTAATTTTTAGTTAAAAGTGTTGTATTACCTTGAATTAACAAACTTTATGCGCCATTTATTCGCTTTTTTGCGATATTATTTGTATTTTCGCAGTGCAATTAAGTTTCAGTTGGTTCAGACTGGGCTTGCGATGCGTTAATAGTAGAATAATAAATAAGAAGTATAATTAATAAAAATCATTATTAAGATTATGAAGAAATTAACAGTATTAAGCGTAGGTATGTGTGCAGTTTTGGCATTGGCTAGTTGTGGCACATCTAAGGAGAGTGCTTATAAGAAGGCATACGAGAAGGCACAGCAGCAGGAAGCTCAGCAGGCAGCTGAGGCTCCAGTAGCTACAGAGCCAGTGGTTACTCCTTTGGAGACAACAACCCCTTCTGAGTCTACTACAACAGAGGTGGACAATGCTACTGTTCGTCAGGAGAATGTATCTCTCGTTTCTGGTTCTGGTCTTCAGGCTTACAGCGTAGTGGTAGGTTCATTCTCTCTCAAGGCTAATGCCGAGGGCTTGGCTAGCACATTGAAGAGCGCAGGCTACGATTCTCAGGTGGTATTCAATAGTGAGCGCAACATGTATCGCGTGGTAGCATCTACATTTGCTGACAAGACAGGCGCTGTAAAGAGCCGCAATCAGCTCCGTGCAGGTAAGTATCCTGATGCTTGGTTGCTTCTCAAGAAGTAATCCCTAGGGTGCTAGATACATTGATGAAATAAGCATTTTGATAGATTCATGCGAATATTATCAATAGATTACGGTAAGAAACGTACCGGAATAGCCGTGACCGATCCATTGCAAATCATAGCCAATGGATTGGCCACGGTTGCTACACCCGAGCTCTTTGCCTTTGTGGAACAATACATACTGAAGGAGCAGGTGGAGCGCATTGTGATAGGAAAGCCGATGCAGCCCAATGGACAGCCCAGTGAGAACCTGGCGCGTGTGGAGAACTTTTACAATCGTTGGCGCAAGGCTCATCCCGAAGTCCCTATCGAGTATTACGACGAGCGATTCACAAGCGTGCTGGCTCATCGTGCCATGATAGATGGGGGTGTGAAAAAGAAAGTGAGAAAAGAAAACAAAGGATTGGTGGACGAGATCAGTGCCACCATTATTTTACAAGATTATTTGCAATCAAGAAGATGATTTTACCTATTTATATATATGGTCAGCCTGTGTTGAGAAAAGTGGCTGAAGATATTACTCCAGATTATCCAGAGCTCAAGGAGCTTATCAATAACATGTATGAGACGCTCGATTCCAGCAGTGGCATCGGTTTGGCTGCGCCTCAGATTGGTCTTGCCATCCGCCTGGTGGTTATTGACCTCGACGTGCTGAGCGATGATCTCCCTGAATACAAGGGATTCCGTCATGCCTTTATCAATCCTCACATCTTGGAATATGATGAGGAGAACAAGGACTCTTCCGACGAGGGATGCCTCTCTATACCTGGCATCAACGAGAAGGTGGTTCGCCCAACTCGCATCCACGTGAAGTATATGGACGAGGACTTCCAGGAGCATGATGAGTGGGTAGAGGGCTATTTGGCTCGTGTGATGCAGCATGAGTTCGACCATTTGGAGGGTACCATGTTTGTGGATCGCGTCTCTCCATTGCGCAAGAACATGATTGCGGGCAAGCTCAAGAACATCATCAAGGGCAAGTTCCGTTGCAGCTATCGCACCAAGATTCGTCGATAGTTTCTAAAAGTTTTTATGAAAAAGGTATTAGTAACATTTATGCTGGTGCTGGCAGGCTTGTCAGCATCAGCTCAATATAGGGTAGACCGCCTGATTACGGCGGGTAGAAGTGCTCTCTATTACGAGGACTTCGTGCTTTCCATCAAATATTTTAATCTTGCTATCGGTGCCAAGCCTTATCTCTATGAGCCTTGGTATTACCGCAGTGTGGCCAAGTTCAATCTAGATGACTATGTGGGTGCGGAGAGTGATGCCTCGGAGGCGTTGCACCTGAACCCTTATATCAACGATATTTACGACTTGCGTGCCATCTGCCGTATCCGTCAGGATAGATATGATGACGCCATCAGCGACTATAATGCCGCCATCCGACTGGAGCCTCGCAACCGCAACTATTGGTTCAACCGTGCGCTCTGCCAGATGGAGAACAAGAAGTATGATGTGGCTCAGCTCGAACTGGACACCATCATCACCAAGTGGAAGGATTACTCCAATGCTTATTCGCTCAAGGCGGAGGTATATCTGCACCAGAAGGATACGGTGCAGGCGGAGAAATGGCTCGACAAGAGCTTGGAACTCAATCCATTCGATGGCGATGCGTGGACCACTCGTGCCTATATGGCTTTGGCTCGCAGGGAGTGGAAGACGGCGGATGAGGCACTTACCAAGTCGCTCCACTTCAAGCCTAACAATGTGAACAGCTACATCAATCGTGCCTTGGCGCGCATCAACCTCAACAATCTGCGAGGGGCGATGAGCGATTACGACAATGCGATAGACTTGGATCCCAATAACTTCCTGGCTCATTACAACCGAGGCTTGATGCGTGTGCAGTTGGGCGATGACAACCGAGCCATCACCGACTTCGACTTTGTAATCAAGATGGAGCCAAAGAACTTCATGGCCATCTTCAATCGTGCCCTCTTGCATGATAAGACCGGCAACCTGCGTGCTGCCATCCGCGACTACAGTACGGTCATCGACCAGTTTCCTAACTTCTGGACGGGTCTCTCTTATCGTGCCAACTGTTATCGTCGCTTGGGCATGACGGGCAAGGCGGAGATGGATGAGTTCCGTATCTTCAAGGCTCAGATGAACAAGCACATCGGCATCCAGCCACGCTGGAGCGCCAAGACCAAGAAGGAGATGCGCAAGCGTTCGGAGATAGACCCTAACAAGTTTGCTTCGCTCGTGGTGGATGATGAGCCAAAGTATGAGCACAATTATAAGAGCGAGTATCGTGGTAGGGTGCAGAACCGACAGGTGGAGACGGCTTATCTGCCTATGTATCAATTGTCTTACTTCCCTAACACGCAGAATGTGAGTGGGGTGCAGGCATTTGACAAGGAGGTGGATGCCCTCAATCAGCAGGCTAAGAGTGACAAGATCTATATCGTTTGCAGCAAGGAGCAGCTGGATGAGAATGGCTCGATGAAGGTGTTCTCTTTGATAGATAAGCTTTCTGCCGACCTGAGCGTGGCTAAGAGCGACGAGATGAAGAAGCGTATCTTGATGCGTCGTGCTATCGCCCACAGTGTGCTTCGCGACTTCGAGGCTGCCATCAGCGATTTTACTGAGTATCTCTCTTTGGATGATAAGAGCTCGTTGGCTTATTGGCAGCGCGCTGTATGCCAGGCAGAGATGGATGAATTCAATAAGTCAGAGGGCAAGGGTATTACCAATATCCATTCGGCTGAGGCTGACTTCAGCGATGCCATCCGCTTGAATCCTAACAATGCTTACATCTATTATAACAGAGGTAACCAGCATGCTGGCAGAAACGAGCTTTCTAAGGCGATAGATGATTACACCATCGCCCTACGTATAGACAACCGCATGGCTGAGGCTTATTATAATAGAGGTATCGCGCGTGCGAAGAGTGGCAACAAGCAGACGGGCATCCAAGACCTCTCCAAGGCTGGAGAGCTGGGCCTCTATGATGCTTACTCCGTGATTAAGCGACTGAATAAGGCTAAATAAAAAAGTCCCGCATTTTGCGGGACTTTTTTATTTTATATTCTCGTTACTTGCTTTACTCCCTTGACGGCAGCCAGCTTCTTGATGAGCGATTCGGTCTTGGTGGCGTCATCTATCATCACCGTTACGTTGCCAGAGAAGAGGCCATCCTTTGATGAGATGTTGATGCCTCGCATGATGAGCTTGTCTTCCTTGGAGATGATGTTGGTGATGTTGCTCACGATGCCGATGTCGTCGTTGCCGATGATGCGCAGGGTGATGGCATACTTGCTGGTACCCTTGCCGCTCCACTTCGCCTTCACGATGCGATAACCGAAACGGCGGCGCAGTTCCTTGGCGTTAGGGCAGTCCATGCGGTGCACCTTGATGCCCTTGTTGATGGTGACGAAACCGAAGATTGGGTCGCCATAGATAGGGTGGCAGCAGTGAGCCAGCTCAAAGTCGATGCCCTTCAGGTTCTCGTCGATGACTAGTACGTCGTCGTTCTGCTTCATCAACTCGTCGGTAGGGTTCTCAAACTCAAAGTTCTCGGCGCTCTCGGCGGGCTTGCTTGTGTTGGTGAGGTTCAGGTCGTGGTCACGCTCCTCGATGTATCGTTCGATCACGGTGTTCACGTCCAGCTTCTCCTCTGCCACATCCTTGTAGAAGTCTGAGTTTTCCTTGTAGCCCATCTTCTTGATGATGCGTGCCATGATGCTCTCGTCTATCTCCAGCTTGCGGTTCTTGAAGCGTCGCTCCAGCAGTTCCTTGGCGTAGAGGCCATCCTTCTTTTGCGTCTCCTTGATGGCGAGACGAATCTTGGCTTTCGCCTTGGAGGTCTGCACGATGTTGAGCCATTCCTGGCGAGGTTTCTGGTTGCTCTGGGTCAGGATTTCCACCTGGTCGCCCGAGTGCAATTCCTGTCGGAAGGTTACTGCCTTGCCATTGATCTTGCCGCCCACGCAGGTGTTGCCGATGCGTGAGTGGATGTAGTAGGCGAAGTCCAGCACGGTGGCTCCTTTCGGGAAGTTGAGCAGGTCGCCCTTCGGGGTGAACACGTATACCTCGTCTTCCTTCAGGTCGGTGGTAAACTGGTCCATCAGTTGCAGGTCGTCGTTGCTCTCCAATGCGGCGCGGATGTTGGCAAGCCACTCGTCTATGCCGCCTTCTCCCTGCTTGATGCCCTTGTATCGCCAGTGGGCAGCGAGTCCGTGCTCGGCGATGTCGTCCATGCGCTCGGTGCGGATCTGTACCTCCACCCACTTGTTCTCAGGTCCCAGCACGGTGGTGTGCAGGCTCTCATAGCCATTGCTCTTAGGCACCGAGAGCCAGTCGCGCATACGCTTTGGGTTAGGTTGATACATATCGGTGATGAGGGCGAAGGTCTGCCAGCACATCATATATTCCTTGTCTCTAGGCGCATCGAGGATGATGCGGATGGCGAAGAGATCGTACACGCCCTCGAAGGCGCACTGCTGCTTCTTCATCTTCTGCCAGATGGAGTGGATGCTCTTGGTTCTGCCCTTCATGTGATATTTCAGTCCTGCCGCGTCGAGCTTCTCCTGGATAGGCTTGATGAAGCGGGCGATGTAGGCATCACGTGCAGCCTTGGTGGCGTTGAGCTTCTCCTTGATCATGTAGTAGGCATCGTGCTCCAGATACTTGAGGCTCAGGTCTTCCAGCTCGCTCTTCAACTTGTACAGGCCCAACTTGTGGGCGAGTGGGGCATAGAGGTAGCTTGCCTCTTCGCTCACCTCGTGCTTGGCATCGAGCTGGTTGGTGTCACGTATCTGGCGCATCACGTTCACACGGTCGGCTATCATGATGAGAATCACTCTCATGTCTTCGGAGAAGGAGATGAGGAGGTTTCTGAAGTTCTCGCTCTCGATGATAGGGTTGCGCTTATAGAGGTCGTGGATGCGGAGCAGGCCGCTGATGATGTGCGCCACGCTGTCGCCGTATTTCTTGTGGATGTCTTCGATGGTCTGGTATCCGTCGATGACGCTGGTCTGCATCAGGATGGCGATGATGCCATCACGCTTCAGACCTATCTCGTTGACTGCTATTTCCGCTGTTTGCAGGGCGGCTAGGATAGGGTTCATGCCAAACACGTTGCGCTTGATCTGATGGTTTTCGAAGGCATGGTGGATGTCTTCTCTCAGGTGCGCCTCGTCTTCAGGCTTGAATGTGTCGCCTGCTGCGGCTCTCAGTCTCTCCAGAATCTGTAGTGTTTGCTCTCTTTCTTCTGGTGTAAATGTAAATGTCTCGTTCATTTTGGATTCCCTCCTATGTTGATTTGGCATTAAAAAACGCCTACTTAGTTAAATTTTCATTGCAAAGGTACAAAAAAATGGGGAAATATTTCCTATTATCAGAAAAAATAACTAAATTTGTGGCATGGATAGTGAAAAATAACATATTTTGCTACCATAACAGTAACTGTCATTGATTACATATAATAACTAAATAATGGTATGATGAATCAACAAGATCTAAACCAAATCGCTACTCGCGGCATCTCCGAGCAGCAGATTGAACATCAGTTGGAACAAATCAAGAATGGTTTCCCATTCCTCAAGCTTGAGGGTGCGGCAGCCATTGGTAAGGGCATTGTGGCTCCTACTGCCGATGAGGTGGAGGGCTACGAAAAGGCTTGGAACGACTATAAGGCTGAGGGACACAAGATAGTGAAGTTTGTGCCTGCCTCTGGTGCTGCCAGTCGTATGTTCAAGAATATGTTTGCCTTCCTTGATGCGCCATACGATGTGCCTA
This sequence comes from Candidatus Segatella intestinihominis, assembly GCA_900548535.1. Classification (GTDB taxonomy): domain Bacteria; phylum Bacteroidota; class Bacteroidia; order Bacteroidales; family Bacteroidaceae; genus Prevotella; species Prevotella intestinihominis. The sequence goes on from URLG01000024.1 coordinate 33,816, forward strand.
CGACCGATTTCGAAAAACAGTTCTTCGAGAATATCAAGAAGTTTGCTTTCCGCAAGGCTCTCTGCGATAAGTGCCATGTCAATAACGAGAAGGGCATCATGTGCCTCATCAAGAAGGGCGATTACAAGGCTGTCGTGGCTAATCTCCTCAAGCCAGAGGGATTGAACTACGGTCAGTTGCCTAAGGGCTTGCTTCAGTTCCATGAGTATGAGGACGAGGTGCGCACCCCTATGGAGGAGCACTTGGTGGAGGCTGCGCTCTATGCCAGCAGCAATGGCGAGGCTAACGTACACTTCACCGTATCTCACGACCACTTGGAGCTCTTCAAGGCGATGGTAGCCGAGAAGGCAGACAAGTATGCTGAGCGCTATGGCATCAAGTACAACATCTCCTTCTCCGAGCAGAAGCCAAGCACTGATACCATCGCTGCCAACCCAGACAACACGCCATTCCGCAATGAGGATGGTTCGCTTCTCTTCCGTCCAGGCGGCCATGGTGCGCTCATCGAGAACCTCAACGAGATAGATGCCGACGTGGTATTCATCAAGAACATTGATAATGTGGTACCTGATAGATTGAAGGGCGAGACCGTAACCTGGAAGCAGGTGATTGCGGGCGTATTGGTAACCCTCCAGAAGAAGGCGTTTGAGTATCTGAAGGTGTTGGACTCTGGTCAGTACAACCACGAGAAGCTGGAGGAGATCATCCGATTCTTGCAGCGTGATCTCTGCTGCCGCAAGGCTGACATCAAGGAACTGGAGGATGCCGACTTGGTTATCTATCTGCGCAAGAAGCTCAACCGCCCTATGCGTGTATGTGGTGTGGTTAAGAATGTGGGCGAGCCTGGTGGCGGTCCATTCCTCACATACAACAGCGATGGCACCGTGAGCCTCCAGATATTGGAGAGTTCTCAGATAGACAAGAACAATGAGGAGTACATGAAGATGTTTACCGAGGGTACTCATTTCAACCCAGTAGACCTCGTTTGCGCTACCAAGGATTACCAGGGCAATGCCTTCGACCTGCCTAAGTATGTGGACCCTAGCACGGGCTTCATCTCTAGCAAGAGCAAGAACGGCAAGGACCTCAAGGCATTGGAGTTGCCAGGATTGTGGAATGGTGCGATGAGCGATTGGAACACCGTATTCGTAGAGGTGCCTCTGGGCACATTCAATCCTGTGAAGACCGTGAATGATTTGCTCCGTGACCAGCATCAGGCTGTGGAGGGCGGCATCAAGCACGAGCATCACGAGGGTGGTTGCTGCGGACACAAGTAAGATTGCGCTGGGAGGGCAGGTTTGTTACCTGCCCAATTGGCAAGAATAAAACAAAGGCTCAACTCTCAGAATCTCTCTGAGGATTGAGCCTTCACTTTGCGTTAACTTTTAAGAGTTAAATTTGTCTTCATCAATCTTTCTTTTGAATCTATTCCCTTGTTTTTGGAATGTAGTTTCCTGAATGTTCGGCATCTGTTCCGTTATGGGAAAATAGGTTCGTTTCATCTGAAAGGAATGATGGGCTGTGTAAAACAAGTAATACAAATACTTAGTTATACCAGATTTCTCCACCTAATACGTGATTGTACTCTTCAGATGTTCCTCTTTCTGCGGGAGCTGTAATCTCTACAAACTCACCGTAGTTTTTTGTCTTGTTGATGTTCATACTTTACAGGTTTTGTTGATTTATAAAACAATTAATTTAATAGTATTTTTAGATGCTGTGTATTTCCAGCTTCATCCGAAGCCTTGCGGTTTCATCATCTTTTTTCTCTTCTTTCTTATACTTGAAGTTATCTTTCGTACTTCTTTTCGATTGCAAAGTTAAGAAAAAAAACGATACCTGTCTGGATTTTAGCCAGAAAAGTATCATTTTTTAATCTTTTTTTATCCTTTTGGTGAATATTTATCGCATAAACCTAACTTATACTGTGATTTCGCCAGCCAGCGACTGCTGTAGCTTCTCACGGACGATGCAGTTGTCGTCGTATTTGCCTTGCAGATACATCAGCTTGGTCACCATCGCCTCCACGGTAGAGTCGTGGCCGCTGATCACGTGGGCAGTCTTCAGCTGGAATCCGGCGCCATATCTTTCCATCTCCACGCTGCCCGTGAGGCACTGGCTGATGTTCACGATGTTCACGCCTCGGTGGGCAGCCTCGTCCAATAGGCGCATCACCCATGGGGCGTGTGGGGCATTGCCCGATCCAAAGGTGCGCATTACGATACCTCGGAGCGAAGGCGATTCCAATACATGGCGCACGATGCCGTCCTGGATGCCAGGGAAGAGGCTGAACACGATGACGTTCGGGTCCAATTTGAGGTGTGGCGTCATCGGCTTGGAGTAAGCTGGCCGCAGGATGTGGTGCTCATGGAACTGGAACTTGATGCCCACATCGCACAGGTGAGGATGGTTGAACGACTCGAAGGCGTGGAATCCCTCGGCATTGATCTTGATGGCTCTGTTGCCTCGGAGCAGCTTGCCATTGAAGAAGATGCATACCTCTGGCACCATCGGATGGCCGGCTACGTCCTTGGCACATGCCAGCTCGATGGCGGTCATGAGGTTCTCCTTGCCGTCGGTGCGCAGTTCGCCGATAGGCAGCTGGCTTCCGGTCAGGATCACGGGCTTGGTCAGGTTCTCCAGCATGAAGCTCAGCGCCGAGGCGGTGTAAGCCATCGTGTCGGTGCCGTGGAGGATGACGAAGCCATCGTAGTCGTCATAGTTGTTGGCTATGATGCCTACTATCTCCGCCCATCTCATCGGGTCCATGTCGCTGGAGTCGATGGGTGGGTCAAACTTTCTGACGTCTATTTCTGCCTCGATGAGCTGAAACTCGGGCATGGAGGATACCAGGTGGTTGAAGTCGAGGGGCTCGAGCGTTCCCGTCACGGGGTCCTTGCCCATGCCGATGGTACCTCCGGTGTATATGATAAGAATCTTGGGTGTCATATATATAATTAATGTATAATGCGTAATTTATAATGTATAATTGGGCTTGCGCCGTGTAGCCTTCTCATTTTTACCTTTTATCGCTGCAAAGTTACTGAAATAATTCTACATGACAAAAAGTTTTGAAAAATTAATGCAAAAATATTCGCTCATTCCAAAAAGAAATAGTACTTTTGCAAGCGATTTAATAAAAATACTAAGTTGTTATGGTAAAAATCACATTCCCAGACGGATCTGTTCGCGAGTATGAACAGGGCGTGACTGGCTTACAAATCGCCGAGAGCATCTCACCGGCTCTCGCTCGCAACGTTGTATCTTGCGGAGTAAATGGTGAGACTGTAGAGTTGAATCGTCCAATCAACGAGGATGCTAGTGTAGAACTTTACAAGTTTGAGGATGAGCAGGGAAAGCACACCTTCTGGCACACATCTGCCCACTTGCTCGCCGAGGCTCTCCAGGAGCTTTATCCAGGCATACAGTTTGGCTTCGGTCCTGCTGTAGAGAGCGGCTTCTTCTACGACGTGATGCCTGCCCCAGGTCAGGTGATCTCGGAGAACGACTTCGCCAAGATTGAGGCTAAGATGATGGAGCTTGCCAAGAAGAACGAGCCTGTGGTTCGCAAGGAGGTATCTAAGGCTGATGCCCTGAAGGAATTCAAGGCTGATGGTCAGGAATACAAGTGCGAGCACATCGAGCAGGACTTGGAGGATGGCACCATCACCACATATACCCAGGGCAATTTCACCGACCTCTGCCGTGGTCCTCACTTGATGAACACGGGTCTGATCAAGGCAGTGAAGATCACAAGTGTTGCTGGTGCTTTCTGGCGCGGTGATGCCAAGCGCGAGCAGATGACCCGTATCTACGGTATCAGCTTCCCTAAGAAGAAGATGCTTGATGAGTACTTGGTTGTTCTCGAGGAGGCTAAGAAGCGCGACCACCGCAAGATCGGTAAGGAGATGGAACTCTTCATGTTCTCTGAGCGTGTGGGTAAGGGTCTTCCTATCTGGTTGCCAAAGGGTACACAGCTCCGTCTGCGCTTGCAGGAGTTGCTCCGTTCGCTCCTGAAGCCTTATAACTATCAGGAGGTTATCTGTCCTGGTATCGGCGGCAAGAGTCTCTATGTTACAT
>URLG01000025.1 GCA_900548535.1 Candidatus Segatella intestinihominis
ATTCATGCAACAACGCTTATGCTGATGTGTTCCAGAATGACTTTGGATAACACCGACAACTTATGGTCGTGATTCTGCGTATTGCCTCAAGTCGCGTGGTGGGGTAAGGGGATTTTATGCGTCTTTGTGGCGATTTTTGCTGCGTTGCGCCCTCTTTTGCCGCTGTGCCGCTACCTTTTTGACCTCTGTGTCATCTTATGAGGGCGGTTGCGGATTTGAGGAATACCATTTATTAATGCTTGCATCAGAAGCATGGGGCATAGATTCAATTTGCCTACAAAAAATGCATATCTGTAGCTAAAGCACTTTCAGGGAATTGATTTTCTTCTGAAATTTTACAATACACTTCATCTACAATCCATTGAAGATACTGTAGATGATTTAGTTATTGTTTGTCAAAAACAAGGAGGAGCATTGGCATGATTCTATTTCATGGAACAAATGTTGAGTTCAATAAGATTGAGATCAACAAAACCAAGAAATTTAAAGACTTCGGACAAGGATTCTACTTAACTGATATCAGAAGTCAAGCCAAAGAGTTAGAATACAAGAAACTAAATAGTCAATACTATTTTGGAACTCAAAAAGCTATAAATTTACTGAAAAGAATAAAGTAATTATGACAAAGGAAAATATCAATAAATATTTGGTAAATAAGGCAGTGGATAAAATGACCGAATACTTGATCCAAGATTACAAAATAGGAATCGACCAAGCTATTGATTTTATCTACAATTCTGACACCTACCAAAAATTAGAAGATAGCAGAACAGGATTATACATACAGAGTCCTGCATATATTTACCAATTACTTGACAAAGAATACAAGACAGGAACATTCTGTTAATCTGCCAAGTATAATAACTATACAAATATGATTAACGTCAGAAGACAATTGGCTGAGGTATATCAGCAAGCCATAGATATCGTACAGGAGGGAAGCTATACTTCTGTGAATGGGGAGGAAGTGGAACTCTTGGACAATGAGCCTATTAAAAGAGTGCTAGAGAAGCAGAAGACGTATCTGCTTTCTAGCACTCTTTATTGGTAATTCTTTATTTGTAAATAAGAAAATAGGTGAACCCTGACTGATACTTTACCAGCAATAAGCAAGCTTACGCTTCTCACATTCGGCTCTCAGCGCAGCAAGATAGTAGCTGCGCTCTGAGCCCCAGCCTCTTACCTTGCGCTCATGCACTACAGTCTCCTGAAGCTTGGCATCATCATACTCAGCAAAGCAAGCCGCATAATGAGCGATTCTTACCTGAGCATAATTAGCCTGCTCGTTCTTTACACTCTGTGAATTGATAGAATCATTCACATTCTTTACACTCTTTGAATTGTCTGAATTTGGATTCATAAAGATAATTATTTTAAGTTGTTAAACACTTACACATTCTTTTACCACCGTGGTTATCTTTATGCGAAACTCGGTTGGTGTGCCGCAACTGGGCAACTCTTAATGCTTGATTTCGGGTGCAAAAGTATATCATTATTCTGAAACCACCAAATTTTTTCGTGACTATTTTTCTTGTTTTTTTCTTCTTCTAAAGAAGAAGATTTTTCGGTGCACTAGATAGCAAGAGTTATAGCCTACGTGATAGGAAGAGAATTCCTTTAATGGTTAAACTTTCCTATATTTGCATTATAATAGTATTATAATAACAAAATTATAATTATCTTTGCACCATGATTATCAGAAAGATATAAGACTATTCAAAGACAATAAAGAAGATAATATACAATGATAGAGAATCCGTTTATTCTGCGAGGATACATATCCGACGCTTACTTCTGTGATAGAGAAAAGGAAACCATCGACTTGATAAGAGAAATCAAGAATGGCAATAATATCACCCTGATTGCACCTAGAAGAATCGGCAAGACAGGGTTGGTGCAACACGTCTATGCCCAGGAAGAAATCAAGGATAAATACTATACATTTCTTGTAGATATTTATGCCACAAAAACCCTTGCCGATTTCATTCAGGAGCTAGGCAGAAGTATTCTGCAAAGTCTGAAACCCAAAGGCACCAAAGTAGTGGAACATTTTCTTAACTGCCTCCACTCACTCCGTTCATCCATCAGCTTCGATATGAATGGTGTGCCTTCGTGGGGAGTAGATTTGGGAGAAATCACCAGTCCAACCACAACGCTCGATGAAATTTTCCATTATCTGGAGAGCGCTGATAAGCCTTGCATCGTGGCCATTGATGAATTTCAAACCATCAGCAGCTATAGAGAAGCGAATGTAGAAGCCATACTGCGCACTTACATTCAGCACTGTCATAATGCCAGTTTCATCTTTGCCGGATCTCAGCGTAACATGATGTCGGAGATGTTCTTGAGTCATGCCCGTCCTTTCTATCAAAGCACCTCCATTAAAACACTGAAAGCTATTGACAGAGAGGTGTATGCAGACTTCGCTACTCGTCTTTTCGAAGAAAGACAGAAGCATATCAAACGAGAAAACATTTATCAGATATACGACCGTTTTGACGGCATCACCTGGTATCTGCAGAGGATGCTCAATAAGATTTTCTCGCTCACGGAAAGGACTGATGATAAGATGATGGAAAGGGCTGACGATAAGATGATGGAACTGGCACTCAACTCGATTATAGATGAGAGTGCTTTTGCATACGAAGCACTTCTCTTTCAATTGCCAGCTAAGCAAAAGGAACTGCTCTTTGCCATCTGCAACGCTGGCAAGGCTCAAAACATCATGTCATCGGCATTCATCAAGAAGCACAATCTTCCTTCCGCCAGTTTTGTACAAGGTGGAATCAAGGGATTATTGGAGAAAGATTTTGTTACAGAGACGGATGGAACTTACGAACTGTACGATAAGTTCTTCGGTGAATGGCTGAAAAAGGAATTATAAAGAATACTGATATAATTATAAAGAAGAAGAAAAAAACAAAAAGAAGAATATAAACAATAAAGAAGAATATGATACAGCAAGTTGAATTTTCATTGCGCCCACTTCCTCGCGGCTTTCACCTCGTAACCAACGAGGTAATGAGGAACTTGCCGGCGCTACCTAAGACGGGGGTTCTGAATCTCTTCGTAAGACATACCAGTTGTGGATTGTCGCTGAACGAGAACTTCGATCCTGATGTGAGATATGATTTGAAGGGAATCTTCGAAAGACTGGTTCCGGATGGTGATCCTAGATATCTGCATCAGGATGAAGGACCTACAGATATGTCGGCCCATGCCAAATCGAGCATGGTGGGTGTATCGCTCACCATTCCTATTACCAACGGCAGACTGAACCTCGGAACCTGGCAGGGAATCTACCTTTGTGAATTCAGAGAGGGAGGCGGAAGCCGACACCTCATCGCAACGATTATCGGGGAATAATAGAGTAGATGTAGGGGGGGGTACTCCCCTAGCACCTCTTATTGCACCGTACGTACGGGTCTCGTATACGGCGCTACATACATATAGGAGTACGCAAATTCTGATGGTCGACCAAGCCAGGTCGGCACTTTCTTTTATCAGTCCTATTCTCTTTTGGCATAGCAAGTACCTTGGGACTCAACAGAAAATTAAAGACGGATAGTCCACATTGTCGATACCATCCCAATCTTGTCATTGCTGCTTGGTAGATGGAGGTATCATCAAGATTACTCTTGATAATTCTCTTCAAGGTCAACAGATTCTTGTAGATTGTATCATACTTCTTCCATTGCTTGACTATCACAACCCTGACCTTATGACGAAGCCAAGGACCAAACTTATCCCTGAGGTACGTACTCATACTACCGACTTCACAACCTCTTGGTTTACTGTTTTGGGGAATACGTTTACCATTCGGACTTCAACTTGTTGTGCAGTCTTATCCTTTCCCATTTAGCCTTATACCAAGTTTCTGTTCGTAGGCTCGAGAGTCTCGCTATTGGCTTCCTTCATCCTTAACATTACTGTCAACGACTTGCCATTCGCTTCGCTTGGCGGTAAATACCTGCGACTGGATTTAAACCAGTTAGGTTAGTGTCATGCCCGACACACATAACAGGGAGGGCAGGTAACAAACCTGCCCTCCCTGTAAAATTACCAGCAAAAAGCCAGATGGCGCTTCTCGCACTCGGCTCGCAAGGCTGCAAGAAAATAGCTGCGCTCTGAGACCCAGCCACGCACCTTGCGCTCATGCGCCACAGTCTCCTGAAGCTCGGTATCATCATAGGCGGCAAAGCAAGCCGCATAATGAGCGATTCTTGCCTGGGCATAATCAGCCTGATTGTTCTTAACACTCTGTGAAATAGCACTCTGTGAATTGAACACATCATTCACATTCTTAACACTCTTTGAATTGTCTGAATTTGGATTCATAAAGATAATTATTTTAAGTTGTTAAACACTTACGCATCCTTTTACCACCGTGGTTATCTCTATGCGAAACTCGGTTGGTGTGCCACAAATGGGCAACTCTTGATGTTTTATCGGATGCAAAGGTAATAACTTTTCTTTAATCCACCAAATATTCAGACAATTATTTTCTGAAAGATTTTATCTGTTGGCTGTCTGCCACTGATAAGTATCGCCACAATGGATGTCGGCAGTCTGGTTGGCTATCATCAACTTGAAGTCGCCTTCCTCCAATATCCACTTGCCATCATAGCCCACGAACGCTAAGTCATCTGCCTTGAGGCTGAAAGTAACAGTCTTGGTCTCTCCTGGCTGAAGCTCCACCTTGTCGAAGGCACGGAGACGACGACCATCTGGCACCATGCTAGCTATCAAGTCGCTGCTAAAGAGAAGCACGCTCTCCTTGCCTGCCACCTTGCCTGTATTCTTGACATCCACTGATACCTTGATGACATCACCATGACGGAACTGAGACTGAGATACCTTGAGATTGCTATACTCATAAGTGGTGTAGCTCAATCCCTGACCAAAGCCCCACTGCTGGGTAATCTTGGCATTGTAATCGTAAGCACCTTCCATCGTACCTACCTCCTCGCTCTTCTTGAAGTCGTAGTTGGCGAGAGAGTTGATCTCCTTTGGATAAGTATATGGCATCTTGCCAGAGAAGTTCTGCTTGCCAGCTACCAACTGAGCCAAGGCATCACCGCCATAGTTGCCTGGCAAGAAGATGTCGATGACACCCTGTGCCAATGGTTCGATGTCGGCGATGAGACGAGGACGGCCCTCATTCAATACCAAGATGATTGGCTTGCCTGTCTTGGCGAGAGCTTTTACCAGATTGCGCTGGTTTTCAGAGAGCCAGAGGTCAGTGAGATTGCCTGGAGTCTCGGTGTATGAATTCTCACCAATGCAAGCCACGATGACATCCGCATCCTTCGCAGCAGCTACCGCAGCCTCGATATTTGGCTCATTCTCCTCCCAGTACTTACCCTTCTCATTATAGGTAACACCCTGATTGAGGATGACATTCTCCTTACCATACTCATTGCAGAATGCCTCGTAGATGGTATTGTACTTGCCAGCAAACTCATCGGAACGATGACCCTGCCAGGTATAGCTCCAACCACCATCCAGACAACGCATCTGGTTGGCATTAGGACCCGTAAGGAGAATCTTCTTGCCCTGCTGCAATGGCAGGATACCAGCCTCATTCTTCAAGAGTACCATACTCTCGGTGGCTCCATCCAAGGCAATCTTGGCAAACTCCTCGCCACCAAACTTAGGATAATTCTTGAGTTTCTGCGTAGGATTCTCAAAGAGACCCAAGCGATATTTCATACGAAGCACACGGCGACAAGCATCGTCGATACGGCTCATAGGCACCTTGCCTTCCTTCACCAATTCGATGAGATAGCCACAAGCATCGGCATTATATGGCTCCATCACCATGTCGATACCGGCATTGATGGCGATGCGAAGGGCATCCTTCTTATCCTTTGCCACCATCTCACGGGTATAGAGGTTGTTGATGTCAGCCCAGTCGGTGATCAATACGCCGTCCCAACCAGTCTCTTCCTTCAACCAGCCTGTCAGAATGTCCTTGTTGGCATGCATCGGCATACCATTGACAGAGGCAGAATTGACCATCACTGTCAGGGCACCCGCCTGAATACCAGCCAAGAATGGAGCGAAATGTTTCTCTCGCAAATCGGCTGGAGAGATGTAAGCTGGGGTACGGTCCTTACCAGTCCAAGGCACACCATAGCCCATGAAGTGCTTCATGGAAGTGGCGATGTGCTGCTGGTCGATGTGGTTAGGGTCTTCGCCCTGGAAACCCAAGACCATCGCCTTGCCCATCTCGGCACTGAGGTAACAATCCTCACCAAAGTTCTCCCAGATACGAGGCCAACGGGCATCACGACCCAAATCCACGGTAGGACTGTAGGTCCAAGGAATGCTCACGGCACGAGTCTCATAAGCTGTAGCCTCAGCCGACTTGCGAGCCACCTCACGATTGAAGGTGGCAGCCACATTGATGTTCTGTGGGAAGAGCGTTCCACCCTGTGTATAGGTAGAACCATGATTCTGGTCGAGACCGAAGACACAAGGGATGCCGATGCGCTTCATTGATATCTTCTGAATCTGCTGTAGATACTTTTCCCACTGCTTTGCCGTAGGAGCGCAGGTGTTTGGCGCATTGAGGATGGAACCAATCTTATAGCGAGAGAGGATAGAGTCGGTCTTCTTCTCATCAATATAAAATACACCATTCTTGTCGTTGGCTCCAAAGAGGTCGGTCACTAACTCCATCATCTGTCCCACCTTCTCTTCCAAGGTAAGTTTCTGGAGGGTTTGCTCTACCTGAGCCTCAATCTTGGCATCGCTCTTGATGACAGGATTAACGACCGAGGAAGGTGCTGCTGGCAACTGACGAGCCTGCATACTGCCGCAAGCCATCGCCAATAAGGAAATCGAAATGAAAACTTTCTTGTTCATGTTTGTTAGTGTTTATTGTTTAATACTAAGTATACACCTTATTTAATATACCTTTATTATATATATAGTGTAAACGAAGCAAAAACGGATTTATTGTATAAAAGCCTTCCTCATTACGAAGAACAAGGAAGGCACAACAAACTATAATAGCTTAACTTAAAAAAGAAGCCTTATTCAATGGTCACTTTATCTACATAGTAGCCATGACCCACACAGATGAAACCATCTTCAGCTGCCATCTTATCAAGAACCTCTTGTGTCAACTCGAACTTAACGACATTTCCATCACCAAACTCATACGGAGAAGTCAAGTCAGTCCACCAGGTTGTGGCAAGCTTAATCTGATGATATTCATCGTCATCCTTCATCGAGCAATAAACTCGGAGAGTCTGACCAGCCTTCCACTTAGCAATTTGCTCCTTGGTGATGAGGTTGAAGGTCTTGTTAGGATCGCCATCTCCTAAGTTCCAAGATACATAGTGATGACCTTCCCACTGGGTGTTCTCCATAGAAGGGCGAGGCTCAGTGGTTACCTTGAGAGTACCACCAGGGAATTCTAATCCATCGCCATCTACCAGCGTGATGGCATACTCACCATTCTCCAAACCTTCAGGAGCAGTAAGCTTCATGGCTGTGCCCTCTTCGAGAACCTCGAAGGTTGCTTTCTTGCCACCTACCAAGACCTTAGTAACAGTACCGAGGTTCTTGCACTTATGGATTGTGGTCTCAGCACCTGGAGCCACCCAAAGCTCGATGGCATTCGTGCCGAGAGTTGGGTCGTCAGCAGCTGGAGTTACTACCACATTGAGTGTACGAGAAGTACTCTTTCCCTTCGTAGTGGTAGCCACAATCTTCAAGGTGTGATTACCAACAGGCAGAGCCTGGTCGATGGTAGTGCCCTCAGCTATCTGAGTATCATCCAAGAGCCAAGTTACTGTGGTGTAATGTACTGGCGTAACCTTGATTTCCATCTTCAAGTTGGTCTTGCGATCCAACTTCTGGTCAGCCAAGTCGGTGTTCAAGATACGAGGATCGTCATCTTCCGAAACAGTGAAGAATGGATCATCATCGGAAGAACAAGAAGACAATGTAGCTGTGCCAGCGAGCGCCAAGCTCATGGCGAAGAGCATCATCCATGCCTTCAACACCTTACCCATATATTGATTCATTATCTTTTTCATCTTAATAATATTTACTCATAAAGGCGTCTGCCCCTAATTATTAATTATAAATTATTCATTCTTAATTATTTAATGTAGCCCTTGCCGTAAGGAGGATTGAAGTCGCCCTGTACGTTGACATCCGACTTATCCCACCACAACTTCTTGTGCCAGTCATCAGTACCACCCATGCGCTCGATGGCAGCCTTATAGTTCACACTGTTATACTGACCTTCCAACTCTGGATAACGCAAGCGAGTAGGCATCGACATGTTAGAATCGGTATAAGTGAAACCTTGGGTAAAGATGCCGAGACGACTTCTATCCAAAATAGCTGGGTAGTCAGAACGACGCATGTTAGCCCAACCCTCTGATGGATTCATCATATGGAGAATCCATGCCTGGGTATTGATGGTCTCCTTCGGATTGTCGCCCAATGGGTTGCTGGCGATAAAGGCATTGATCTCATCCTCGGAAATCTTGTTGGAGGTGAGATAATAGTTGTTAAGCAATTTCATAGAGGCACGCACACCATCCTCATAGAGAGACTCTGCTTCGCCAGACACATTCCATCCCTTGGTCTTAGCCTCAGCCATCAAGAATTTAACCTCAGCCGAAGTGATAAGGATACCAGGGCAAGAAGGCATCTCAAAGTCGATGTTCAAGTGAGGACGCATAGCACGAGCTCGGAAGTCGGAGTTATCGTATGTATTAGGATCCTGCTCTGCCAACTTAGCGAGCGTTGGGAAATCAGAGCTTGCAGCCACATTCATCCAGTCGCTATACCACGCTGCCCCCGGATTACATGGTTCCTCGCCCACTCCCTGACGCTGGAAGTAAGACAACATCTCGTCGGTCAAGTCGATGTTCTGCTCCTTATCTGGCTTTACTTGACTACGCTTGATGTTGTAGTAGTGGCGGCAGATGCGATACAGACGAGGGTCATGGGTATTCTGCATCTGATAGAACAGTGTAGAACTTACGAATGTTGGAGATGTAGCATCCTGACCATAAAGTATCTCGCACAAGGCATTGGTGCGGAAGTCATAGTCGTTGGCTCCATCATAATAGGTATAAGGTGAGTCAGCATACTTGATGTAAGCATCATCAGCGGCAGAATCGATAAAGCCATTCGCATCAGCCAGTACCTTCTCAAACTCCTGCTGAGCCTTGGTAGGATTCACGTCAGAAATACGCATGGCGAAACGCATACGCAGCGAGTTGGCATATTTCTTCCACTTAGCCACATCACCACCCAGGCTAGTAACATCACCAGAGATATGGTCGGTGCCTGTGCCCAACTGCTGCTCGCAAGCCTCCAATTCGGTAAAGAACCAGTTGTAAAGCTCTTCCTGGGTATCATACTTAGGGTTAGAGATGCCCTCGATATAACCCAAACCAGCCTCAGAGGCAGGAATATCACCATAGATATCTGTAAGCACTGAGAGCAGATACACACGATGGATGCGGAGCGCTGCATTCAGGTTAGCCTTGTCAGCAGAATTGTGAATGGCATCCACCAAGTTCTTGATGGAAATCTCATAATAGCGGTCCCAGATACGACGGGCGATATCATCCTCGAAGAAATTGGAACCCGCATAATTGGATACATTCCAGCCACCAGCAAAATACTGGTCGAAACCTGTGATATAGTTACGATAGGTATCCATCAAACTAAAGTCACCGTAAGTCTGTAACAATGATGTTGTCAACTGTGCATTAGGGTCCAGCTCGTTCACCTTGGTCTTATCGGTGTTGGTGCGCTCCATCATATCGTCAGAGCAAGAAGTCATCACGCCACCAGTAGCCATCAACAGCATAGCCATAGCGAAACCGCCTTTGCCTATATATTTCTTGATAATATTGTTCATTTTTGTTATTGTCTTTTAATCAGTTAGAACTATCATTTCTATTACCCCAAAGAGCATTAGAACTTCACATTCACGTTGATACCATAGCTCTTGCGAGATGGCAGAGAACCATACTCCAAACCGAGGCCAGAGGTATTGTAGCTTGAGTCTGGGTCGATGTTAGGAATGTTCTTCCAAACGATGAATGGGTTACGAGCCACGAAGGAAACATTCAAGCCCTTGACCCACTTGCCGAGCAAGCTCTCTGGGAAGGTATAACCGAAGGTAATCTCACGACACTTCACGTAAGAGTTGTCATATACAAACTGGCTCTGTACACTAGTAGCCATGTGCTTCCAGTAATCCTCTGGGTTCACAGCGATATCGTTCTGGCGATAAGTACCATCACCATTGTCGATGACACCCTCTGCTACGAATCCCTTGCAGTTGCCCGTCTCACGCCATGCGGCGATGTCCATGCCTGCTGCCTGGCGAGCCTCCTCAGAAGCATACCATTCCTCACGACCTGCCAATGTGCCCTTAGCCTTACCTGTCTGGTATGCTGAGCGCATAGACATAGAGTATATGTCGGCACCAACCTTCACATCGAAGGATGCAGAGAGGCGGAAGTTCTTGTAAGAGAATGTGGTATAGAAACCACCTGTCCAATCCCAAGAAGAGTTGCCGATGGTCTTCACATTCTGATCTACCTTTGGCAAACCTGTGGCTGCATCAATCACCACCTGGCCTTGCTCATTGCGTACCACATCGTGTCCTCTGATAGCACCGTAGTTCTCTCCAACTTGGGCACCGACTGATACACCGCACCATGTAGCCTTAGCCAACTCGAAATAGTCCATACCATCTACGAGCGACTTCACCTTGTTGGTATTCTTGGAGAAGTTGACACCCATGTCCCATCCAAAGTCCTTGATCTGGAGCAGACGACCATTGAGGGCAATCTCGATACCCTTGTTCTGAATCTCACCGGCATTTACCAAGCGGTAAGCATAGCCAGAAGTGGTGGTAGAGGCAAGACTCAAGATCTGGTCCTTGGAGTTCTGATTATAATAGGTGGCATCCAAGCCCAAGCGACCATTGAAGAACTTCATCTCCAAACCCAACTCGTAAGAGCCTGTCATGGTTGGCTTCAAGTCCTTGTTTGGCTGGGTAGCATTGCTAATCATACCGATGGTATAGCCAGCATAGCTGTACTTGCCTGTGGAGTAGTTGAGTGCAAGCTGATAAGGGTCGGTATCGCTACCTACCTTAGCCCAAGATGCACGTACCTTACCATAGTTGATAATCTTCTTGTTCTTGATGAACTCAGAGAATACCAAGCTACCTGATACAGATGGGTAAACGTATGTATTATTGCTGGTAGGGAGCGTAGATGACTTATCGCCACGGATGGTTCCCTCCAGATAGTAAGTATGCTTGTAGCCGATGCTTGCGCTGGCATAGAGCGAACTGATCTGCTTCTTGTACATACTCTCACGAGTGTTCTGCTCCTGATAGTTCATGATGTTCTGGATGCCATTCATCTGCTGGTTAAGACCGGTGTTGGTGATGGTCTTGTTGTTCACCTTGAAGATGTTGCCACCCGCTGTGGCATTGACATCGAAGTCGCCCCATGAGTTGTTGTAGAGGGCGAGCAGCTCCGCATTCAGTGTGCGGTTATTGAAGATTTGGTCGGTAAGCTTTCCGGCTGGTGTACCTGGAGTGGTCTTGGCAATGAAGTCCTCGAAGTTCATGTTGGTGATGTCTGTACCGATGGTACCCTGCAACTTCAAGTGCTTGTCGATGTTCCAGATAGCCTTACCTGTCAAGCGGAACACATCCTTCTTAGAGGTGTTGCTGTTCTTATAGAGATCCCAGTATGGGTTCTTGTTGTACTGGTCGTTACCATTCCAGTTCTGATAGTTGCCATCGGCATCCTCATAGTTCTTGAGCCATGCCTGGTTGTAAGTGCCTGCCAAAGTCATGAGGTTCTTACCTACATTGCTCTGAGAATCACCCAAGGCAGGACGGTTCTTTACATCCTCACGGGTATAGTTGGCAGTGAAGTCGAAATCCACAGGACCAGCTGATGTGTTAACACGCAGGTTGAAGTTGTCACGACTCATGTTGGTGTTAGGCAGGATGTCCTTGTTGCGCATATCGGTGAAAGAGAAGCGCATACCAGTCTTACCAGAGTTAACAGAGAGGATGGCTGAGTTCTGGGCTGTCAAACCTGTGCGGAAGAAATCAGAGGCATTGTTAGGATACATCATGAAAGAATGCTCCTGACCATCGAAGTACTTGAAGACGAAATCATCCGCCTTAGGTCCCCAACTAGAATTGGTACCAGAGGTACTAGAGGTTGGAAGGGCACCATTATATCCCATACCATACACTTCCTGAATATCGTTCCACTTAGCCAACTGGGTATCGATGGTGAAAGAGCCATTATACTCCACACCAATCTTATCCTTCTCTGCCTTCTTGGTAGTAATCAAGATAACACCGTGAGAGGCACGGCTACCATAGAGTGCAGAGGCTGCAGGACCCTTCAAGACAGTCATGGTCTCGATATCATCTGGGTTGATGGCAGAGATACCATCACCAAGGTCGTAGCCACCAGCCTCGCCAGCGCTACCAAAGTTGGTATTATCCAAAGGCACACCATCCACTACATAGAGAGGCTGGTTGTTGCCTGCCATTTCTGTATTACCACGGAGGAGCACACGGGTAGAACCAGATGCACCACCAGCTGTATTCTGAACCACGAGACCTGCTACCTTACCAGAGAGTGAGTTGATGACATTGGTCTCCTTAGCCTTGGTGAGTTCCTCACCCTTCACCTCAGAGAGACCATAACCCAGAGCCTTGCGATCACGCTTGATACCAAGGGCTGTAACAACCACCTCATTCAGTGCCTTGCCATCTTCCTGCAAGGTAACCTTCATACCATTGGCAGCCTTAATCTTCAATGTCTTGTAGCCTACATAGCTTACTTCGAGCATCTGTCCAGGCTTACAATTAATGACAAAGTTACCGTCTAGGTCGGTAACAGCACCTGTTGTTGTACCAGACACCTTGACACTAGCGCCAATCAAGGTTTCGCCCGTAGCATCTACTACGGTACCCTTCAAGCCTTGATTCTGCTGAGGAGCCACACTCATGGAGTTGTTGCTCACCTGCGCAGCCAAGATAGCACTTGTAGGTGTCCACATCAAACCTGCGCCAAGCAGGCCGAGAAGCATAGTTTTCTTTCTCATAGTTGATATTTTGTCTTTAGTTTAATAATTATTCTTATTAGCATTTGAATTCTTTGTCTTAATTTACATTTGAATTCTTCACTCTTCGTTCTTCACTCTTCACTTACCAAAGATTCCTTCCGTTACCCAAGGTGCCTTGAGCTGCATATTCTTGAATCGGTCAAAGATGCCAAACATCTCCTGACCACTGCCAAACTTAGAGTTGTCCCAAACGAAGGTGGAGAATCCACGCTTCTTTGCCTCAGATACCAGGAAATGGCAGTAATAAGTCATGTTCTCGTGAATCTTATCGATGTTTTTGGAGGTGTAATGGTCAGACATTCCCCACTCTCCTATCACGATGCCGAGTCCCTGGTTGCACCAAGTATTGACCACCTTGTCGAAGAAATCGGTCATGGTCTTCTCATTGCTATCAGGTGTCTCGCCATACTGCTTGTAATCATCGCCCCAGAAGTAATACTTCACACCGCCGGCATAATCCCAAGGTTGATAGTAATGGAACTCCACGCTCATGTACTTATTGGCATTATCTTCCGCATCTTTTGGAATGATAAAATCTCCATTGTCGATACCAAACTGAGGATTGCAAACGTAAGTCTGCACGATGAGATGACGCTTGGCATTGTTGCCACCAGTGGCACGAACCACATCTACGAAAATCTGATTGTAGGCATTCTGCACCTCCAAGTTCTCAGCAGTTGGTTTGCCCCAGTTGTCCTTAATGTGAACCTCGTTGGTACCAGCGAAAGCAAGGCGATAATCATAATTGGCAAACTCTGATGCGATGTTCATCCAGAGCAAGGCGAGTTTCTGGCAGTTCTCCTCTTTATATTGTAAGGTAGGTCTGCCCTCAAGCCACTTTTCGTGATGCACATTGATGATGACCTTCATGTCATATCCGAGACACCAGCCCACCACCTCCTTGATGCGAGCTATCCAAGCCTTGTCAATGCTCATAGCCTGCGGATTGGTGATGTGACACTGCCAACGGATAGGAATACGAATGGCATTGAAACCAGCCTTCTTGACGGCAGCTATCATCTTCTTGGTGACAACAGGATTGCCCCAAGCTGTCTCTGCATTGATAGAGCCATCAGGGTTACCTATCTGCATCGACTCTCCATCTTGACCCGGAGCAGAGCATTCAAACTCATTGCCGAGGTTCCAACCGATGACATCCTTGTTCCACTCTTGAGCGGTAGGAATTGCCTTACAAGAAGAAGTGATACCAAATATGCCTGCGAGGAGCAAACATATCTTTAAAATGTTTCTTTTCATTCTTTTTAAGTTATAGTTGTTGTCGTTATGAAAAAATTATTGTTTATTCAATACTAGTCCTCATCGGAACTAGGCTGCAAAAGTATAGAAAAGGAGAAGAAAGAAGGTTTGAATACCAACAAAAAAGGTTTCAAATCTGACAAAACGCCAGGTTTGAAACCTATCATATATCATAGAGTATTATTAATCAGAGATTTAATCTACAAGGTCACAACTCTGATTTCTGCAAATTTCAATATAAAGACATACCTTTCTTCATCTATTTTCTACCCGTGTACTTGCTTGGAGATACTCCAAAATGCTTCTTAAACACGGTACTGAAGTACTTCACATTGACAAATCCCGCTTTCACGGAGACATCCATCACGCTGTCGCCCTGCTCCAGATACATGGCAGCTTGCTCCAAGCGTATCAAGCGGATGAAGTCTTGTGGTGCTTGACCGGTCAAGTTCTTCAATCGTCCATAGAAAAGAGTGCGGCTCATTGCCATCTCTCTACAGAGACGGTCGATATTGAAATCGGTGTCGCTCAAGTTGGTCATCACCAGCTGGGTGGTCTTATCGATGAAGGCTTGGTCTTGTGGGTCCAGTTCAACGGAATCTATCTTATTCTCATCGGATGAAGTTATGTTCTCACCAGATGATTTTTTATTTTCATCGGAAGACGCGGAAGACGCGGAAGCTGCGCCTGATAATTCTTTCACAGAGGCTTCGCCTGCTCTTACAAGGGCTAGACTTCGCTCCATATAATATTGGCTCAGGCGGCGACGGTTCTTCAACATGCTATCTATCTTGCTGGCAAGAATGGCGGAATCGAAAGGCTTGGCGATATAATCGTCGGCTCCCAATCCCAGTCCCTCTATCATGAAGTCTCTGCCAGCCTTAGCCGTCAGGAGAATGACTGGGAGCCAAGAGGTCTCCTTGTTTTCCTTGATGCGGCGACAGAGTTCATCACCCTGAATGCCTGGCATCATCACATCGGATACCACGATATCGCACTCGCCATTCTCTCTCAGATAACGGATGGCCTCCTCGCCACTCTCCACATCCACTACGTGATAGGTATCACTAAATGCCATGCGGATATATTGGCGCAGGTCGGCATTGTCATCCACAAAGAGAATCGTGTCTCTGTGCTGGTCTGAAGTGCAGGCATCTGCTGACACAGCAGCCTCGGCTACAGGCAACGTGAAACTGAATGTGGTGCCCTTGCCCTCTTCGCTCTCAAAGCTTAGACTACCACCCATCTTCTCCACCAATTGCTTGGTAAGCATCAAGCCGAGTCCACTGCCCATCTCTTGCGAATTGACAGCATTGGATGCACGATAGAAACTTTGGAAGATATGCTTCTTCTCCGCCATTGGGATGCCGATGCCCGTATCGCTCACATGGATGCTGATCATGTTATCTTCAGCTAGAGACGACGAGACGGTTACCTTTCCACCATCTGGCGTATACTTAATGGCATTGGAAAGAATATTCTCAAATACCAAGTCTATCATCTTCATGTCAGTCTTCACTACGCTGTCACCCTCCTCTTCCAAGTCTAGACAGATATGCTTCTCTGCCGCCATCGTTTGGAATTTATCCACCTGCTGTCGCAATAGAACCAACAAGCTGACATCCTGCAAATGCAGCATCTCCTTGGTCTGGTCTACTTTTTGGAAGTCGAGCAACTCGGTTACCATTCTCAGAAGTTTGTCGCCATTGCGCTGCGCCATATCCAAGAAACCACGATTCTTCTCGCTGAGACTGGCATCCTTTGCCAAGTCGGCAAGCGGAGCCAATACCAAACTTAATGGGGTGCGAATATTGTGGGCTGTATTCACAAAGAAGTTGATTTTCTCATCATAATATTTACGATGCAATCGCTCCTTGTAATAATCCCAACCCAAATAGGCAATGCTGCTTAAGAGACAGAGATAGATGATCCAAGCCCACCAAGAGTTCCACCAAGGTTCGGCAATATGGATGCGCAGAGAGGCTTCGCCCAATACACGACCATTGCTTCTGCCTATCGCCTTGACATGGAAGGTGTAACTGCCAGGAGACAAATTGGCAAAGCGAGCATCTTGATTAGCCGACAACTCGCTCCACTGGTGGTCATAGCCCTCCAGATAATACTGGTACTGGATATCATGCTGATACTGATAGTTGATGCTCTCAAAAGAGATGACGAGCGTATTCTCGGCATGCGAGAAACTCAGCTTGCCCTCCTGCAACATATCAAAGAGCTGCTGATTCCAATCCGCAGTCAGTTCCTTGCCCTCTACTTCCACGCCCAATATGCGGAGTGGAGCGGCATAGTTCAATCCCCTGGCAAAGCGAGGCGCCAAGATGACCGCTCCATTGCTGCTGCCAAAGATGATTCTGCCATCAAAGGTGAGAGCCACAGACATGCGCTTATACTCACACTCCAAGCCCTTGAAGAAGTTGAGATTGGTTACCTTACCATCAGATATGAATGCCAATCCTTTGTCGGTGCTCATCCATATCTTGCCATTGGCGGTCTTGAGCAGCGCATAGACATTGTTGGAAGGCAACGACTGCTGGGTGGTATACTGGGTGATGTGGTGGGTCTTGAAATCATAGAGACACAGACCTCCACCATCAGTGGCAAGCCAAATGTGCTGAGCATCTTGGTAAACCATCGAATTGACAAAGAAGTTATAATCCGTCTTGGGATATTCCTCGGGATAATAGAAACGAACGATGTGATGGGTACGCTTGTCCACCCGATAGCATCCATGGGATGTGCCCACTACCACATACTGATGGTCGGGCGACTCTGTGATACACTGCACCTCCCGGATAGGCAAGGTCTTGATGCCCTGTGCAGACACGTGCACCATATCGCCATCCAGACAACCTATCCACAAGCCACCATCCTGATCGACAAACAAACTGAATACGTAATCCGACTTCAACTTGCCATTGGCGAGCGAAAAAGCCTGTACGGCACTGCCATCACTATGCACCTCATACACACCATTGCCATAGGTACCCACATAGATTTTGCCATCTCGGGTACGGCAGAGAGTAAGAGCCACCTTATTATAGAGTCCATGATGCCACTGATGCGTCAGCTCATCATAGATGCTCACGCCCTTATCTGTAGCATAATATAGCTTGCCGTCATATCCCTGCAAGATGTCATTCACGCTGTTGTCCAAGAGCGACTGACTGCTGAGGTATTCATGACGCACGTATTCCAAGGAATGCTCCATCGGTATGGCAAAGTCTACGCCACCCGAATAAGAACCTATCCAGATATCGCCCAATCGGTCTCTACACAAGGCATACACGCCATTGCCCTGGAGCGCATTGTCCGGTCTGCCATCGGTATTGAGCAAGAGTTTTGTTTGTCCCGACTGTTTATCATAAGCATACACACCCGCTCCATCCACAGCCATCAAGAGCGTCTGGGCATCATAAGAGATGATGGAGCGGATAGGTATCTGAGGTATCTCTTGCAGGGAAGAAGGCAAAGGGAGAGTACACCAACTGCGGTCATCCACTATGCGGATGCCCTCATGGAAGGTACCCAACCAAAGTTGATGACGAGCCGCATCATGGTAAGAGGACAGCACATAGCAACCATTTACTATCTGTTGCTTGCGCTTCGTTTTAGGCTGATAGACATAAGCCCCCTGCGGCGTGCCCACCAAGAGACGCTGCCCCACAAAGCTAAGATGGCTGATGTAGGTATTCTTGATGACAAACTTGCCCTGCGGATGAACTGGAAGGACTTCCTCATCCATGCCACCTGCAGGTAAAGCTGGCAGCAAATACAATCCCCTATCCATGGCAATCCAAAAATTGCCTTGTGCATCTGTTACGATTTCATTCACCACCAAACTGCCTCCCAATATCTTCAGCAGGTCGTGGGTCAGGAGGAAACGATCTTCCACCTTATTATATATATAGAGCTTTCCCTTGTTGTCGTAAGCAAAAATTTGCTGGTGGACATCCTTCAAAAGCTTGATATTTCTGCCACCACTGGCATCGCTATAGAGTTTGTCTGTGGCTAGCGAATAGTTTTTCACCAACATACCGTTATATCTATCCACTCCACGCTTGGTACTAATCCACATGGCTCCATCCCCAGCCTGCACGATGGAATAGACACGAGCAGAAGAGAGTCCTTGTTCGGTATTGACATTGGATAGCATCAGCATGTTGCGGCTGAGATGCTCCTGAGCATGGAGCACACTACTGATACTCTCGCTCAGTAGCAAGAGCACCAACATCAAAATACATTGTATATATCGAAGGTTTCTACGCATATTTAATCGTTTGCAGTATTATTTTGTGCAAAAATACAAAAAACATCACTAATAATCGCATCATATCAAAGAAAAATTGTATTTTTGCATTAAAATAAATTTCATACAATATAATTATGATTAAAAGATTATTGTCTTTCTTAGACGCATCGCCCGTTAATTTCTGGGCAGTAAAGAATATAGCAGCAGAGTTGGAGCAGAATGGATTCAGACGCCTCAACCCTCAGGAGCCATTGGGCAAGGTGGAGGCTGGCGACAAATTCTATGTCACCAAGAACGATTCTTCCATCTATGCCTTCCATATTGGCAAGCAATCACTTGCCGATGCCGGCTTCCACATGATATGCGCCCACTGCGACTCTCCTACCTTCCGCATCAAGCCAAATGCAGAGATGGATTGCGAAGGAGGCATCGTGAAACTGAATACCGAGGTGTATGGTGGACCTATTATGTCCACTTGGTTCGACCGTCCACTGACCTTGGCAGGTAGAGTAATCGTGAAGGGTGAGGATGCGATGCACCCACAGACGCTCCTACTCCACATCCAGCGACCTTTGCTCCAGATTAGCAATCTTGCCATCCACTTCAATCGCCAGGTGAACGATGGCGTGAAGTTGAGCCGTCAGAAGGATGTATTGCCTATCCTCGGCATCATCAATGACAAACTGGAGAAAGGCAACCTGCTGATGAATGTGATAACAGATGAACTGCATATCCAGAAGGAAGAGATTCTCGATTTCGACCTCTATCTGGCAGACGCCACGCCAGCATGCACCTTCGGGGCACACGATGAATTCATCTCTTCGGGCAGACTCGATGACTTATCTATGTGCTGGGCTGGCGTAGAGGCTATGATTGGAACTGTATCTGAATCTAATACCACACGAGTACTCGCCATCTTCGACAATGAGGAGACTGGCTCACAGACCAAGCAGGGAGCTGGCAGTCCATTCCTCTCTTACATGCTCAAGCGCATTGCCTTGGCACAAAGTGGCACTGAGGAAGCTTATTATCAGGCTGTGGAACGTGCCTTCATGGTATCAGCCGACAATGCGCATGCTTGGCATCCAAACTATAGCGAGAAGTACGACCCAACCAACCATCCTATGTTGGGCGGCGGTCCTGTCATCAAGTTCAATGCTGCTCAGAAGTATGCCAGCGACGCTGTATCGGCTGCCATCTTTGCCAATATCTGCGAGGCAGCCGAGGTGCCTTGCCAGCGATTCGTCAACCACAGCGATGTGGCAGGCGGCAGTACCTTAGGAAACATCCTCGCCTCTTCCATCCCATTGAAGGGTGTGGATATGGGCAATGCTATCCTCGCCATGCACAGTTGCAGAGAGACGGGTAGCGTGGCTGATCATGAGTATTGCGTGAAGGCTTTCACTAAATTTTATGAGATGTAAAAATGGAAATCATCATTGGAATCATCATTGGTGCAGTGGTTGGCTTCATCATTGGCAAACTCTTGACAGCCAAGAATGCCGGCGAAGAGAAAGCCCAACTTCTATCCCAGATTCAAATAAAGAATACAGAAATAGAACAAGCCAAGAAAGAGGCTGAACAGGTTCGACATCAAGCTGAAATGGAGAAGCAGTCGATCAAGGATAATCAAGAAATCATCTTGATGAACGAGCGAAGCCACCATCATACTGAAATACAGAATGAGCGTAGCCACCACGAGGCGGAATTGCAGAGCCTCAAGGAGCAGATGGCAAATGAGCGTGCATACGCTGCCCAGATGCGAAAGGAGAATGACCAGCAGTGGGCGCAGAAGTTGGAGACCTTACATAGCGAAATGCAGCGTATGGTATCTGAGCAACAGAAAGCAGCCGCAGAACAGCTCGCCAACAAGCAGTCTGCCCTGCAAGAGAACAACCGCCTGCAGATGGACGAACTTCTAAAACCTATCAAGGAGCAATTTGCCGACTTCAAGAAATCGGTGGAGGAAAGCAAGACCCTGAACGAGGTGAACAAGAAGGAACTGCAAAGCACCTTCGAGGCAACGATGAAACTCTTCCAGCAGGAACAGCAGCAAGCCGTTACCTCGCTCAAGGAGCAGACCCAGAAGATAGGTTCGGATGCAGCTAACCTGACTAAAGCGCTCAAGGGAGACAGCAAGATGCAGGGCGACTGGGGCGAAATGGTACTGGAGACCATTCTGGAGAACAGCGGTCTGAGAAAAGACGAGGAGTTCTTTATCCAAGAGAACACGAAGGATGAAAATGGCAAGAACTTCCGCCCGGATGTCATCGTCAGATTTCCAGAAGGCAGAAGTGTGGTCATCGACTCCAAGGTTTCGCTCACTGCCTACACCGATGCCCTGGCTGCTGATAACGACTTGGACCGAGAGCGACTCTTGAAGGCTCATGCCCTTAGCGTGCGCAAGCATATCGACGAATTAGCCGAGAAGGATTACAGCAAGTTGGTGGATGATGCCATCGGATTCGTCCTGATGTTTATCCCTAACGAGACGAGCTACATCGCCGCCATGAAACAGCAGCCCGAACTGAGTCGCTACGCTTATCAGAAGAAGATTATCATCATCTCTCCTAGCAACCTGCTCATGGCTCTGCAACTTGCCTACAATCTCTGGCAATACGATCGCCAAAACAAGAACGTGGAGAAAATCGTGAAGACTGCCGCCGACCTCTATGACAAGGTAGCAGGTTTTGAGGACACCTTCACTGCCGTTGGCGATGTTCTGAATCGCCTCTCCGCCACCTACGACAAGGCGAAGAAGCAGCTCTATGAGGGACCAGGCAATGTAATGAGAAGAGTGGAAAGCCTCAAATCGCTTGGCGTCACGCCCAAGAAACAGATCAAATCTTTGGAAGAATAAAAGCAGAGCAAATCTTTAGAAGAATAAAAGCAGAGCAAATCTTTGGAAGAATAAGAACTAAAGTTTTTGATTAAATAACTTGAAAGATTTAAAAAGTCGCAGAAGTATGGATGCTTCTGCGACTTTTCTTTTTACACATCTATTTCAGATTCATCATTCGATTTTCATGACAATCAATCGTTCTCTAAATCATTCAATTTCTTTCTCTTGGACGATCACGACTTCTTCCTCCTCTATTTCTTCTTCCTCCTCGTCTTCCTCACTTTCCTCCTTCTTGCCGAAGTTTGGATCTATCTTGAGGAAGGCGGTGACAAGGAAGGTGATGGCGCAGCATGCCATGACCACGATGAAGAAATGGCGATAACCCAACATGTCCTTCAGATAACCAGAAACCATACCGGGGAGCATCAAGCCTAGATAGGAGATGCCGGTGCAGATGGAGTAATGGGAGGTCTTGAACTTGCCCTGACTGTAGAACAACATGTAGAGGGTGAGGACGGTGAAACCGAGACCGTAACCAAACTGCTCGATGAAGAGGCAGGTGCTGACCATCACGATGTTGCTATTGAGCGAATAACTGAGGTAGATATACACCACATCCGGCAGGGTGATGGCGCAGACCAAAGGCCACAACCATTTCTTCATACCATCACGACTCACCAAAATGCCGCCAATGATGCCGCCTAGCAAGAGACCTATCAAACCTACCGTACCATTGGCAAGACCGTACTCCTGAGGCGACATGCCCAGTCCACCCTGCGAATTAGGACGAAGGATGAAGGTCTTGGTCATCGTATTCAAGAGTGCCTCTGGGAAGCGATAGAACAAGAGGAAGAGCATCACGCAGACGGTCTCCTTCGCTCCAAACTTCACGAAGAAAGTGCGGAACATATTCTTCAGTTCGTGAGCCACCTCGCCCACCGTGCGGTCGGTCTGCACATCCTCCTTTGGTCGAGGCATGAAGCGGCTGTGATAGAGCCACAAGCCGATGAAGATGCCTGCCAATCCATAGAAGATGAGTGCCCACGAGAAGCGGATCTGATTGCGAAACATCACCTGCAACACGCCAGCCAGCATCACCAAGAAACCATTCACAAAGATGATGGCAAGACGATAGAAGGTATTTCTTAAACCTACAAACTTGGTCTGGTTGTGCTCATCCAGCTCTATCATGTAGAAGCCATCGGCAGAGATGTCGTGCGTGGCACTACAGAAGGCGATGAGGAAGAAGAAACACATGGTGGCTTGAAACCAGAATGCCGTAGGTATGCTGAAGGCGATGCCTGCCAGCGAGGCTCCGATGAGAGCCTGCATGGTGAGCACCCACCAACGCTTGGTTTTCAAGAGGTCGATGAAAGGGCTCCACAAGGGTTTGATGACCCAAGGCAACGCCAACCATCCCGTGAAGAGACCCACCTCGGCATCGGTGAGTCCCATCTGCATATACATCACCACGGATAGACCTGTAACTATGATGTTAGGCAGGCCTTCCGCGAAATAGAGGGTCGGAATCCATGCCCATGGACTACGCTTATTTTTCTTTGTTCCCATCTATCAATTATTAATTCTTAATTATTAATTCTTAATTACTTATAGAGCTGCTTGATTTCTGCTCCCTGATAGTAGTGCAGCAGGATGTCGTTGTAGGCATATCCCTGCTCTCCCATCACGGCTGCTCCTATCTGACAGAGGCCTACGCCATGTCCCCATCCGGCTCCGATGATGTCGAAACGCTGAGGAATGCCGTTGGCATCGATGTCCTGCTTATCCACCACGAAGGCTGAACTGTAGAGATGGGTGTCGCTGAGGGCACGGCGAATCTCCAATTCCTTGCCAATGGTGAAACTCTTCTCGGTACCGATAATCTGGAGCTTGCTGATGCGTCCGCTCTTGCCTCGCTCCACAGCCTTCATGTCGAGGATATCACCGAAGTCCATCTTCAGTTTGTCGGCTATGAGCTGGCGAAGCTGCTCCTGGGTGTAAGATACCTTCCAGCGGTAGAAGTCGGCTGTCTCCTGATCGTAATCATTCAATACCTGCGAGAGGATTTTCTTATCCTGCGTATTGCAGAAAGCCTCTGGATTAGAGCGAATCCATTTCTCAGCAGTTGCTTCATCCGTCAGGTCGAGAGAAGAAAAATCAGAAAGCAAAGAAGATTCGGAAGAAGAACCAGCAACAGAAACTCCTAACTCCTCACTCCTAACTCCTAACTCCTCACTCCTAACTCCTAACTTAGAACTTACCCCCACAATATAGTCTCTTACGCTCGCCAGATAGCTCTTCGGCGTATTCTCCCAGCAATACTGGAACTCCTCGGTTACACCGCCACAGCACTTGGAGAAGCGGGCATCGCATATCTCATCACCATCCAAGAGCACCTGTCCCTTGGTTTGTCGGATTGCCTCTGCCACGTGGGGCGAAGTCTCCTTGGTAATGCCTTGGTAACGCTGGCAGTGGTCGTCGGCACAGACATCAAAGATGGTGTGGTCCTCACGGTCGTACCAGCGGATGAGCATGTCGTCCTTCTTGACGAACGAGAAGAAATTATTGCCACTCTCAGCCACCTCTCTGCGCTTCTTCATCTGCGCCAAGAGCCAAGAACGGGAGATGACGGCATGGGCCTTGAGGAGTTCGAGACTGGAAGTGGCACTCATCTCACTGCTGATGACGCTCTCCAGGTATTTCTCCACGGGCAGTTCGTTGATGGCACATATCTTATCTGCCTCCACCACAAATCGGAGCGTACCCAGGAAGGTCTGCGTCTCCTTGCGCTCCCAGTGGAAGTTGACCCCGATTGTTACATCGCTCAATGAGAAGGAAGCGTCGCTGCTCTGCGGATGGAAGGTAAGCGAACTGTACTGATTGCCATTCCAGAGCACGCCGCCCTCGGAAAATTCCACTTCTTGTTCGCCCGACCTTACCTCGCCCTTCGCTAGGTATGGAGCATTGAGGGTGAAGTGAATCTTCTGTCCACTCACGATGCCCACGGTTACCTCGGGTTGCTTACCATTATTATATAAGGAGGAGGTGGTGACAGATGTCTCTGCCTCCTTGGAAGCCTTGAGCTTGGTGATGATGCTGTTCATCTTCTCCTGACTGACGCCACACTCCTGGATGATAGCAGTAGCCTTCTCATCGGTGAGCTTGCGGAAGTCTTCCTCCCTAGGGGTGATGATGAGTCCCGACATATCCAAGGCTCCTGGCGAAACCAAGACTTGCGCCTCGCCCTCGGCAAAGTAAGCCTCTGGGCGATGCTTCTCTCTTGGGATGACGACGCTGATAAACTCGTCGCCCTTGCGCCAAGCGATGATGTTCATCATTGGCTCCGTCTCATCGCCACGCACAGGCATCGACTTATAGAGACGGCGGAAGAGAGCCTCGTCGCTATCCTCGCTCTTCGAGATGATGACGAAGGCTGGCACGATGAAGTCATGCACCTGGGCTATCTTCTCCTCATCATTGAGCGATATGATGTCGGTGAGGTTGCGAGAGAGTCGCTGCCAGTTGGTCTGCAATGGCAGGATGCCACTGGTGCCTGCCTGGAAGTGGAGATGGTCAGGGGCTGAGGCACCACACTTCGGACCATTATAGAATACCATCAACTCGCTGTGGAGCGAGAGGAAGCGATGCATCTCGCCATAATTCTTGTAGATGGCTTGTGGCTGATGCTTCTTGGCTGGTATGGTGAAGTGGACGGGCAAGATAGGGAATGGATTGACCAAGAGTTGGAATTGGTCGTCTATCTGCTTAGCCATCTGCACCTTAGGTCGGTTCTTGTCGCAGAGGAAGCAAGGGCGATCGCCCAGGGTCTTCTTATCTATCTTGGCTCCCGTGCTCACGATGCGAGCTGGGTTCCACTGGAGCTTTATCAACTCGGAGAGCTGCTGGGTCTCCACATGCTTGAGGTCACGGAAGCGATGGCGGGCATCCTCCCATTTCTCCAACTGGCGATTGAAGAAGCGCGAGATGCTACTATCCTCCATGATGTCTGCCTTGCCCTGGAGCATCTGCTGGCGAGCCTTCAGTTCCATGGTGCGCAGGCGGTCCTTGTAGAGATTGTTGGCATTCACACGGTCGATGCTCAGCGCGGCATCACTGTTGCCTCCCCAGCGACGGCAGAGATAGAGTTCGTCATAGATTCTGCCGATGCGATAACGACGAGAGAAAGTCAAGCCGAGAGCATAGTCCTCACCATAGGAGGTGTTAGGGAATTGGATCTGGCGAACCAATGGGGTAAAGAAGGCACGAGGTGCGCCCAAGCCATTGATGCGCAGGGCATTGTTGCAGCCATTATCATCAGTCCATTCCTTGTGGTCGATGAGTCCCGGAGGCAGGGTGTTGAGGTCGAAATCACACATGCGATAAGAGCCAATCATCATCGCTGCCTTCTGCTTGTGGAAGGCATCCACTATCTTCTGCAGGGTCTTTGGCGATGAGTAGAGGTCGTCGCTATCCAGCTGCACGGCGAACTTGCCGCAGTGGTCGCTGTTGATGGCTACATTCCAGCAGCCTCCGATGCCGAGGTCTCTTCGCTCTGGGATGATTTGGAAGAGCTGAGGGGACTTGGCGGTAGACTTATCAGATGGCTTAGCAGATAACTTATCAGATGGCTTGGAAGAAGACTTCTGATGGATTTCCTCGATGATTTCGTCAAGAATCTCGCCTGTGCGGTCGGTGGAGTGATTGTTTACCACGATGACATTAAACTTGAAGCTAGTCTTCTGGCTGAGGGCACTCTTCACAGCATCGGCAATCGTCTTCTCTCGGTTGAAAACAGGGATGACGACGGATGCCTCGTATTCGAACTCCTGCTCGCCGAAGTCGGGCTGGCGATAGAAGCTGGTATCTATCAGGGCTCCCACCTTGTCGAGATGCTGGGTGCAGGCACGCTCCATCTCTATCTGAACCTCACGGTTTCGAGGATTCACATAGTCAAATTGCTTCTCTCCGCTCTTGCGGTTGTCCAGTTCGTCCTCGGTATAGAGAAACTCATTGAGATGGAAGATTTCTCCCACTCGGCTCAGGTAGAGGCGCAGGTCGTAGAGACCAGCAAACTGATATTCCACACGGTCTTGCTGGGCGGAATAGTCGCGTAGAGCCTGCGACTTGACGAGCCAAAGGCTTCCGAAGTCGAAGTCATCACGTAGGGAGCCTAGCTGGTAGTCGATGACAGGGTGTTTTTCCAGCTTGCCTTTCACGCTGGTTGTGGCTACATCGGAAGAAGACTCATCCTTCACCATCGAATAGTGGTCGGAATATACCATCACTGCCCCGGTATCATCCGCCGTGCGGAGGAATCTTTCCAGGGCATAGAGCCCCCAGCGGATGGGGGTGGTTTTGGTACAAATCATCGCATAGTCGGCATCGGTGTTCTCAGAGATGCTGACCACGGTGTTGGAACTCTCCAATCGGTCGATGATCACAAAAGTGCATCCATCGGGCACCTGATGGTGGGCTGCAAAGTCAGCGCTCACCAAGAGGTTGATATGCTGAACTGTCTTGTTGTCATGAAGTTCAACGAGGGCTTTTTGAGCCACTTCGAGGTCTTCACAAGGCAAGAAAAGGTCTATTTTTTCTCTCATTTTCGTTTATTTTATTAAAATATGTGGCAAAGATACTAATTTTTCGGCAAAAAAGCGTATCTTTGCAGTATGAATAATGAAAAAAAATATCTTCTGGGCCTTACACTTGCCGAATTGAAGCAGGTGGCGAAGGACCTCGGCATGCCTGCCTTCACCGGTGGACAGATGGCGAAATGGCTCTATGAGCAGCACGTGAAGAGCATCGACGAGATGACAAATATCTCGAAAGCCAACCGTGCCAAACTCGCTGCCGAATACGAAATAGGATGTGCCGCACATAGCGACGCACAATACTCGGTGGATGGTACCATCAAGTACCTCTTCCCTACCCGCAGCGGCAAGTTTGTGGAGACGGTGTATATCCCCGACAAGGATAGAGCCACGCTCTGCGTATCGTCGCAGGTGGGTTGTAAGATGAACTGTCTCTTCTGCCAGACGGGCAAGCAGGGATTTGAGGGCAGTCTGCCTGCGGGCGACATCCTGAATCAGATCTACTCGCTGCCAGAGGTGGACAAGTTGACCAACATCGTGTTTATGGGACAGGGTGAGCCGATGGACAACCTGGACAATGTGCTGCGTGCCACGGAAATCTTGACCGCCGACTACGGTTGGGGCTGGAGCCCGAAGCGCATCACGGTAAGTTCGGTGGGCGTGAAGAACAAGCTGAAGAGATTCTTGGAGGAAAGCGAATGCCACGTGGCCATCTCCATGCACGACCCGATACCAAGCGAGCGTGCTGAGCTGATGCCTGCCGAGAGGGGCATGGGCATAGAGCAGGTCATCGAACTGCTGCGCAACTATGACTTCTCTCATCAGCGCAGACTCTCGTTCGAGTATATCGTCTTCAAGGGTGTGAACGACAGCATGCAGCATGCCAAGGCCATCATCAAGCTGGTGAAAGGTCTGGACTGCCGCTTCAATCTCATCCGCTTCCACCAGATACCAGACATCCCATTGCATGGCGTGAATGATGAGAAGATGGAGCAGTTCCGCGACTATCTCACCAGCCACGGCGTCTTCACCACCATCCGAGCCAGCCGCGGTCAAGACATCTATGCCGCCTGCGGACTGCTGAGCACCTCCAAGAAGATTGGGGAAATCAGACAACACGAGGATGAGGAGAAGAACTCATAAAGGAAGGAGGCGGAAATGGGGCAAAGAGACGACAAAGAAAAAGAGAAGACGAGAAGAGTGGAAACGGCAAAGTTGTTCTACAACTTATGTCATTCAACAGTTGCCATAACTATATTAGGAAATGCTGCGCCGCTATTAGGTTTTAGCGACACCTATTCTGAGGGGACATTATGGCTATTGATTGTTGGCTTAATTGCAGCTTCTTTCTTTTTTCTCATAGGTTACAATTTCTTAAAAAAGTAAATTATTATGGAACAATTAGCATTTGCAATGACATGCTTGATGGTAGTATCAGGTAGTTTCTTGCTTTTCCTCTACACGCCGAAGGGCAAGAAGTGGTTAGAGAACTTTTAAAGGTTTGACATTATGGAATTAGTTTTAACAATGGCAACACTTATGGTTATATCAGGAAGCTTTCTGATTTTCCTCTATACACCTAAGGGCAAGAAGTTTCTAGAAAATATGTAACGATGACTAGAAGAATGCTTTGGGCTCTGAGCCTCTTTATCACGGCTAGCCTTTTCCTCGCCAGCTGCTCTCTGGGCGGCAAGCGAGGGGACAGGAAGAACCTGCCTGCCAGCACGGGGCAGCCTTACGAGGTATTGCTGGAGGGAGACACGCTGGGCATCGTGAAGGAGATGCTGACGGAAGACGTGGACATCCTGCCACAGCCCGAACCGATGTGCGACGTCATCTCGGTGAAGCGGGGCAAGGTGAGGGGGAGCTATCTGCTGATGCGAACCCGAGTCGTTGTGAATATCGGAAAGACTTTCTCCGACAAGGACTCTGATGAGAGAAAGACTTTCTCCATCAAGGTAAGCCACGATGAGAATGCCACGCCACAAACCATCTTCCGCATCCACGCTGCCTCCGTGCAGGAGCTGAGAGACAGCCTGCAGTCAAGAGCCAGACTGCTCCAAGCACCCATCTACGATGTGGAGCAGAAGCACCTGGCAGCCGTGATCAAGCAAAACCCAAAGAAGCAGAAGCTGGTGAAGAAGCTCTTCGGCATCAACATCAAGATACCAGCCCAGCTGGATGCCAGCAAGGAGGCGAAGGACTTCCTCTGGCTATCCAACAACGCAGCCCGAGGGATGCAGAACCTCATCTTCCTGAGGGTGAATGCCCGAGAGGAGAAGAATGCCATTGACAGTATGCTGCGCAAAAATATGATTGGGGAAACGAACGACATGTATATGCAGCTCAGCTATCCCAAGATGCTATACAACAACCTGACCCAGGGACTCTGGGAGATGAAGGGAGATGCCATGGGCGGACCCTATAGGATGGCCCGGGTGCCACTAGACGAGGACGCCATCTACATCATCGGCTTCGTATACGCCCCGGAAATGAAAAAGAGAAATCTCATGAAGCAGCTCGAAGCAGTGATGAGCACTGCCAGGAGAGCTGCCGACAAATAATATAAACAAAAATTTTTTATACAACACAATGGACAATAAGAAAATAAGAGTGGCCATCACTCATGGCGATTCCAACGGTATCGGATACGAACTTATCTTTAAGGCTTTCGCAGAGCCAGACATACTGGAGTTCTGCACACCTATTATATATGGCTCGCCTAAGGTGGCTGCCTACTATCGCAAGGCGATGAACCTGCCTGCCGTGTTCTCTATCATCCAAAAGGCGGAGGAGGCTGAGGATGGCAGAATCAACCTGCTCGCAGCCGTGGAGGAAGAGGTGAAGGTGGACATGGGTATGCCTACCGCAGAATCGGGAGCGGCAGCCATCAAGGCTTTGGACCGTGCGATGACCGACTATCGCAAAGGGCTCTACGACGTGCTGGTCACTGCCCCTATCAGCAATCAGAACGCCCAGATAGAGGGCTATGCCTTCCAGGGCCACGAGCAGTACTTAGAGACCTGCCTGGGCGAGGGTCAAAAGGCGATGAACATCCTCGTGGGCGGCGACCTGCGCATAGCCAGCATCACCGAGAAGACACCGCTGAAGAATGTGGCTGCCAGCATCACCAAGGATGCCATCATCAACAAGGTAACCCTCTTGCAGCAAACCATCAAGCGCGACTATATGATAACCAGCCCTCGCATCGCCGTCTTGGCACTCAACCCTCGCAGCAACGAGGACGAAAGCTGTGGCTCAGAGGAGCGAGAGATCATCATCCCTGCCATCGACGAGCTGGCCAGCAAGGGCATCCAGGCTTTCGGTCCTTACCCAGCCGATGACTTCTTTGGCAAGGGCTACTATATGGACTTCGACGGCATCATGGCGATGTATCACGACCAAGCCATTACCCCATTCCATTCCCTCTATGACGAGGACGGAGTGATCTACACAGCCGGCTTGCCTATCATCCGCACGGGCGCCGATACCACCCCATGCTATAGCATCACGGGCTGCAACGAGGCCGATGCCTCCTCATTCCGCCATGCCATCTTCCTCGCCATCGATGCCTTCCGCCATCGCAACAACTATGATGACGCCAAGCAGAATCCGCTCCCTAAGCTCTACCACGAGAAGAGAGACGAGAGCGAGAAGGTGCGCTTCTCCATCCCTAAGAAGCACAACAAGAATGGCGGCGACGGCAATGGCAAGAAGCCAGCTGACAATGATGTCAAAAAGGCAGCAGAAACAGCTCAGGAGCCCGTAAAAGAGGTTCAAGAATAGTCAAAACGTTAAAAAACAACGATTTTTGAGCCGTAAATGCTGATATTTCAAAAAAAATGTGTAATTTTGGCAGCTAAATGGATACTTCAGAACTTCAAAAGATAAAACAACGCTACAATATCGTCGGCAATAGCGACGGATTGAACCATGCGCTCGATGTCGCCCTGCAGGTGGCACCGACCGACCTTTCCGTGCTCATCATCGGCGAGAGCGGCGTTGGTAAGGAGATCATTCCGAGGGTGATCCATGACAATTCGCCACGCCGCCGAGAGAAGTATTTCGCCATCAACTGTGGCAGCATCCCTGAGGGCACCATCGACAGCGAGCTCTTCGGTCATGAGAAGGGCTCATTCACCGGAGCCATCGGCGAGAGCGAGGGATACTTCGGCATAGCCAACAAGGGCACCATCTTCCTGGACGAGGTGGGCGAACTGCCTATCCAGACCCAAGCCCGACTGCTGCGCGTGCTGGAGACGGGCGAATACATCCGAGTGGGCGGCACAGAGATCAGGAAGACCGATGTGCGCATCGTGGCAGCCACCAATGTGAATATGCGCAAGGCGGTGAGCGAGGGCAGATTTCGCGAGGACCTGTACTATCGACTCAACACCATCCCGATACAGATGCCAGCCCTGCGAGAGAGAGGCAACGACATCCTGCTGCTCTTCCGCCTCTTCGCCATGCAGATGGCGGAGAAATACCGACTGCCCAAGATCACGCTGACCGACGAGGCAAAAGAAATCATGCTCAAGTATAAGTGGCCAGGCAATGTGCGCCAGCTCAAGAACATCACCGAGCAGATGTCGGTATTGAGCCGAGAGAGGGAGATAGGCGTAGACACGCTGCTCCAGTTTATCCCGAAGGATGAGGAGAGCACCCAGCTAGCCACCATCCCTCAGCAGGGCGGCGGCAACCACAGCTACGAGAACGAGCGAGAGCTGCTCTATAAGATACTCTACGAACTGCGTGGCAACGTGAGCGACCTGAAGCGAGAGATGAACTCCCTGCGCAAGCAGCTCGACGATGCCCGACAGCTCAGCGGCGCCCAGGGATTCAGCCATCCGCAGCCCATCAGGGATGTATCGGGCATCAATGGCGTATCGAGCATCAGAGACATCTCCGAAATCAGAGACATATCCGATGTGCCTAGCGTGAGAGACATCTCCGACATCCAAGACCTAGCCCATGCGAAACCCGACCCTCAAGTGATAGAGGCGGAGGAAATCAAGGAGCCAGAGGAGGAAGAGGACGCATCGCTCAACCTCAACGACCTGAGCCGACAGATGATAGAGCGAGCCTTGGAACGCAACAATGGCAACCGCAAGAAGGCTGCCGAGGAACTGGGCATCTCCGACCGCACGCTGTACAGAAAGATTAAGAAGTACGGACTTTAGGGAGTTAGGAGTTTGGAGTTAGGAGTTAGGAGTTAGGAGTTAGGAGTTAGGAGTTTGGAGTGAAAAGAAGGAATAGACAGAAAATAAAAAATATGAGATATATACGCGCGTACATATTATATATGTGTGTGATACTGGTGCTGGGCATCACCGCCGCTTGCTCCGTGAGCTACAAGTTTAATGGAGCCAGCATCGACTATACGCAGACCAAGACCATACAGATAGTGGACTTCCCTATCCGAAGCTCATACGTATGGGGACCGATGGGTCCGATGTTCAACAACGAACTGAAGGACAAGTTTGCCAGCAACACCCAGCTGCGCCAGGTATCGCGCAACGGCGACCTGAAGATAGAGGGCGAGATAACCAACTACTCGCAACGCAACAAGTCGGTCAGCTCAGAGGGCTACTCAGCCCAGACCGAGCTGAGCATCACGGTGAACGTGCGCTTCACCAACAACAAGAACCATGCCGAGGACTTCGAGAAGCAATTCACATCGTCCAAGAGCTATGAGACCACCCAGAGCCTAGCCTCCGTACAGGAGGAGCTGGTATCGCAGATGGTGAAGGACCTGGTAGACCAGATATTCAATGCCACCGTGGCCAACTGGTAATTTATAATTAAAAATTAAGAATTAAGAATTAAGAATTCGTGGAACTAAGTAGATTGATACAACATCCGGAGGAAATGAACCGAGAGACGCTCTATGACCTGCGCGCCTTGCTGGCTCTGTACCCCTATTATCAGACGGCACGCCTGCTGATGTTGCAGAACCTATACCTGCTCCACGACCCTAGCTTCGACGAGGAGCTGCGCCGCACCGCCATCTACATCACCGACCGCAAGATGATATTCCAGATGATAGAGGCGGCCCACTACCAGCTCAAGAAAGCCCCTGCCGAGCAGGCTGCCGAGGCACGAGCCCAGCAGACCACAGCCAACGGCAAGAAGGTGGATCGCACCAAGGACCTCATCGACACCTTCCTGGGCAGCATTCCGGTGGATGCCAGCGAGGAGGAGAAGAAGAAGGACCGCAAGCGCAAGCCTACACCTGCCGATGCAGCCGTGGACTATGTGGCCTATCTCATGGAGACGGGCGACGAGGAGGAAGAGGAGCAGCAATCGCGCACCATCAGCCTCATAGACGACTTCATAGAGGACGGCGGATTCAAGCTGTCCAAGGTGGATGCAGGCTCGGACTATAAGCCCGAATACACCCCCGAGATCAGCAATGAGGAGACCGAGGAGGGTGGCGCTTCGGAGGAGACCGAGAACAGCGGCGTATTCACCGAGACCCTGGCTCGCATCTACATCAAGCAGGGCAAGTATGAGCGTGCGCATGGCATCATCGACAGGCTCCACAGGCAGCACCCCGACAAGAGTGCATACTATGTGGACCAGCTGCGCTTCCTAGAGAAGCTGATGTTCAATGAGGCGAAGTCGAAGAAAAAAGTGGATAAGAAATAGATACGATAGCAATATCAGTATCAACAGCAATAAGTAAAAATTCATAATAAATAAAACTAGTTTTAAAATTAAAAAATGGCTTACACATTATTTGTAGTATTAATCGTCCTGGCATCTATCCTGATGATTCTCATCGTGCTGATCCAGGAGTCTAAGGGAGGTGGATTGGCTTCCAACTTCTCATCAACCAACTCTATCATGGGTGTTCGCAAGACCACCGATGTAGTAGAAAAACTTACATGGGGACTTGCCATAGCGATGGTAGTGATCAGCGTGGCATGTGCTTACGTAGCACCTCAGGCAGCTGGCGACAGCTCAGTGATGGAGGGCGCTACCCAGGAGCAGACCGCCCTGCCAGCTATGCCAGGTGCTAGCAAGGATGCCCAGAAGGCAGCTCCAGCAGCAGGCGCTCAGGCTCCAGCAGCAGCAGCTCCTACTGTACCTGCTAGCCCAGCTAAGTAAAAGACTGGATAAAAATCTCCCAAAATTGCAACATTTAGAAAGAGTGGCATTCCACCCATTTATCCCCTTTTATTCTAGAGAAAGGGGGCTAAAAAGGGGGAAATGTCACTTTTTTCGTAAGAAATCGCAAAAAAGTTGCGGAAAAATTTGGTGGAATCAGATTTTCTTCGTACCTTTGCACTCGCTTAAAAGAAATGACTCTTCTAAGCAAGCTAACATGGTGGACGTAGTTCAGTTGGTTAGAGCGTCAGATTGTGGTTCTGAATGTCGTGGGTTCGAGTCCCACCTTCCACCCAAGATAAACCCTGCAAATCGAAAGATTTTGCAGGGTTTCTTGTTTATTATAGCCATCACCTCAAAAAACTCCTAACTCCTAACTCCCAACTCCTAACTCCCAACTCCTAACTCCTAACTCCCAACTCCCAACTACATCACCGTGATCCATACAGCCTCGTCATGATCCCTAGCCTCTACAAATCGGCGGATGAATCGGTTCACCCATAGGCGGGAGTCGATGAGCTTGCCCACAAACTGGTTTTTGCCCAGCAGGATGCAGCCCTGCGTGTCCTTGGGGTAGTTGCCTGCGTGGATGCGGATGCCCGAGAACTTGGGCACATTCACCAGGAGTGGCAGCCACTTCTTGAATCTGGGCGACCAGGTTACCACCACTGGGTAGCGGCCCTCGGGTATCGCCGTCTGGCCCGGCACACGGCGCTCCTTGCGCCATGTGGGTTCCAGCGTGTCGCAGAAGGGCTCCTCCCTGGTCAGGTCGGTGAGCACCTGCACGTCAGTTACTTCCCCTCTAGGGTTACGTACCACCTTCACACTCTCATCGTCCAAGAGATACAGTCTGCCGATGGTATAAGCAGGCTTCTTGGCTATTCTTTTTAATATGATTTCCATTTTTTCTTACTGATTATTTTTATATTGTAGCTTGATAAAACTGTCAGAACTGTAAGTGTCAGATTTCTTGCGCTGGATATACTTGCGATGGGTCCAGGTATAGAGCATGTTCTTGGTGCCCTCGATGCTGAAGCCATGGGCAAGACGGAGCTGCTGAGCCTGCTGGAGCGTAAACTCATCGGGCAGGAGCTGGAGCAGATTCTGAGGGCCGCGCATAGAACTCTTCTCCCCCACCTCATCAGCCTTGGCGATGGCTTCGCCGAAGAATTGCATCTTGCACCACAGGTCATACTGCTCGCTCCAACGGATGAAGTCGTCCATCTCCGGCTCCCACTCATATCCATTAGCCACATAGAGCACGCACGCCTTCAGATAGGCTATCACGTTGGCTCGGAAGGAGAGATTCTCGTAGATGCGGCTCTGCGAGAGG
The DNA here is from genome assembly GCA_900548535.1 of Candidatus Segatella intestinihominis. Taxonomy (GTDB): domain Bacteria; phylum Bacteroidota; class Bacteroidia; order Bacteroidales; family Bacteroidaceae; genus Prevotella; species Prevotella intestinihominis. The sequence continues at coordinate 35,562 of URLG01000025.1, forward strand.
CGGGCAAAGTCGGCGTTCTCCTCCATCAGCTGCCCTGCCAGTCGGAAAGCCTCGGGACAATCCACCACGCCCGATGCCTGGCATAGCCGCTCGATGTAGGGCCTGAGCTGCTCTCTGAACTTGTCGTCGTAGTCGCCATAGACGGGCATCTCGGCTCCTATCTCCCTCTCCGGGATGGTGCAGAAGTTGATGCGCGAGAGCGGACCGTCGGTCAGCACACGGGAGAAGTAGCGCTTGCCCTTCTGGATGGTGGTGGAAGCGTTCCAGTTGAAGCGGATGGTGACTCGCTCCGTGACGCTCTGCGTGCCCACACGGGTCTGTCCATACTGGTTGCCAGGGTCGAAGGCAAGGCACATGATGCGAAACTGCTGGGCGCCCGTGCCCTTGAGAGCGTCAAACTGGTCTATCTCGTTCAGAGATGTGTAGAGAAAATGCTCCTGCGCCTCAGCTGTTCGCATCACGAAGGCTGGGTTGGTCATGTCGGCGTCTATCTCCTGGATGATGAGGTTCTGCGGTCGCTTGCGCTTGTCCTTGTTGGCTCCCTTTCGGGTCACCTCGTCCTTCCACTCCTTCTCCCTTTGCAGGTTCTCACGGTCACGGCGGCGAATGTCCTCCATAATCATGTTGATGGGCATCTGTACACAATTTTTACCTGCGCCCGTACCCGCCAGCAGGCAGCACATCAGGGTGGCCTCGTGCGCCACATTGTCTATGTAGCGGAAGGAGGTGCGCCACAGATGGGTGGCTAGCGGAGGGAAGATGGCGTGGGCTACGGCAGGCTTGTAGATGTCCGGTGTCTGGGAGATGAGGAGATCCACGAGCCTAGGCAACTTCTTCGGCATCTCGGGAGGAGCTTCATTAGTTAGGAGTGAGGAGTCTTTTAAGTTAGGAGTTAGGAGTGAGGAGTTAGGAGTTAAGAGAGTCGCTCGCTTCTCTGCTTGCGCATTGATGCGGATTACGTCTCGGGAGAAGGGCTTCGTATTGTCAGCATATTTCGCATAGAAGTCATGGATGAGCTGCTGGCAGTCTCGCTCCTGGGCGAAGCTAGGCATCTTCACGGAGACTACTC
>URLG01000026.1 GCA_900548535.1 Candidatus Segatella intestinihominis
TCTATTCGCCTTTGTCTCTGTATGACAAGACGATACGGTTTTCCTTTCCATTTCTCAACAAGGATGGAATTCAGCTCAAATTCAATACCGTTGATTTCAACAGTTTTCCATCCAGTCAAGGCAAACATGGAATCGTAGAAGGAAGAGCATCTGTTGGCACGAATATAAAAATGCCTGCAATGAGCCTCTACCATATCTACGATTTCCTCCGAGCATGAGCCGCAATCCATGCGGGCACGGGATATATATACTTCTGATGCCTCCAGTCGCTTGAAGATTCTTTCCAAAGTCTCTCTTTGGTTGAAGCGCACGTTTGTGTTGCCGTCTCTATTTTCAATACCGACAATCATGTCGTTAATGACTGCCACACCTGGACTATAGCCCAGGAACTTCTTGTAGGTTGGTTTTGCATCATGCTTCTCTGTTTCAATGAACTGATGGTCAAAGTCAAAATCATACTCTTGACCGGATTTCAATTGACCAGTAGCAAGCAGGGCTTTGATCAATAAGCAGTTCATCTTGTCTGCAGTATTGAAATCATAGGAGTTGCCAGAAGCAGATTTATAGGTGATGTTCTTACAAGTCAGTTCTTCGATAGCACGCAATATGGTGTCTGCGCTGCAAGTGCGAAGAGTTGGATGAAGAGACAAATGTTTCATCAAGTGAGTTGTAACATCCTCAATACATGAGCCGCCACAAAGATATACGCACATCAGAGAGCGTAGAATTTCGCTATATTGATAACCAAACATAGTGCATCTCAATCCCAAGGTGGAATCTATGGTTTGAGCTAAAAGAGCATCAAATTGCTCCATAATAGAAAAAATTCCTCCAAAAGGAGTGAGTTTCTCAGATTTTATTTGTATCTTTGCCATGTCATATTAGAGTTTTGCTTGTCTTCTTTTCGCAACACTAAGGTAAGTGAAAATTCTGACATGGCAAAATCCTGGGCAACTTTTTGTTGCTCAGGCACTTATAAATAATGTTAAACTATAGTGTTGCGGAATTAAGGCAAAGTAAAAAAATGAAATACTATTCAACAAATAAGAAAGCACCTATCGCCGACCTTCACAAGGCGGTAGTCAAGGGATTGGCAGAAGACCGTGGTCTCTATATGCCAGAAATCATCAAGAAGTTGCCACAGGAGTTCTTCGACAACATCGAGAAGTACTCCTTCCAGGAGATAGCCTACAAGGTGGCTGACGCCTTCTTTGGCGAGGACGTGGATGCCGAGTCATTGAAGAAGATCGTCTATGACACCTTGGCATTCGACTGTCCTGTGGTAGAGGTGGAACCTAACATCTACTCTCTGGAGCTCTTCCATGGTCCTACCCTCGCCTTCAAGGATGTGGGTGCTCGCTTCATGGCTCGCCTCTTGCAGTACTTCGTGCGCCAGGAGGGCAAGGAGGAAGTGAATGTGCTCGTGGCTACATCGGGTGATACCGGTAGTGCCGTAGCCAACGGATTCCTCGGGGTGGACGGCATCCACGTGTATGTGCTCTATCCTAAGGGCAAGGTGAGCAAGATTCAGGAGAGCCAGTTTACCACACTCGGTCAGAACATCACTGCCCTGGAGGTGGATGGCGTGTTCGACGACTGCCAGGCATTGGTCAAGTCAGCCTTCATGGACGAGGAGCTCAACAAGCACATGAAGCTCACCTCAGCCAACTCTATCAACGTGGCTCGCTTCTTGCCTCAGGCTTTCTATTATTTCAATGCCTACGCTCGCATGAAGGAGAAGGGCCTTGCCGACAGGCTCGTGATCTGCGTACCTAGCGGCAACTTCGGCAACATCACAGCCGGTCTCTTCGGCCATGAGATGGGATTGCCTATCCACCGCTTCATCGCAGCCAACAATGCCAACGATATCTTCTACAACTATCTGCAGACGGGCGAGTACAATCCTCAGCCTAGCAAGCAGACCATCGCCAATGCCATGGACGTGGGCGACCCTTCAAACTTTGCCCGCATCTACGACCTCTACAAGGGCTCTCACGATGCCATCACAGCCTACATCAGCGGTGCCACCTACAAGGACGAGCAGATAGCAGATACCATGAAGCAGTGCCACAACGAGACCAAGTATGTACTTGATCCTCACGGAGCTTGCGGTTACCGCGCCTTAAAGGAGCAGTTGAAGCCAGGCGAGGTAGGTGTGTTCTTGGAGACCGCCCATCCTGCCAAGTTTAAGGAGAAGGTGGACAGCATCCTGGGTAGCGACATCGAGATACCAGCTCGCCTCGCCGAATTCATGAAGGGTGAGAAGAAGAGCATCGAGATGACGAAGGACTTTGAGGCATTCAAGAAGTTCTTGATGAACGAATAAACTATACAATGAAAAGCCTTTCTCTCTTGGGGAAGGCTTTTCTCTTTTTGATCATATACTTTTTTAATAATTTGATCATATACTTTTTTAATAAAACGAGAAAGAAATTATGAAGATAGTAATATTAGACGGTTACGCAGCCAACCCTGGCGACTTGGATTACCATTTGCTGGAAGAGCTGGGCGAGGTGGTGGTTTATCCCCGCACCTCTGACGAGGAGAAGGTGGAAAGAGCCAAGGATGCTGACATCATCCTGCTCAACAAGGTACAGATAGATGCCGACACACTGGCACAACTCCCTAACCTCAAATACATCGGCATCCAGGCCACAGGCTTCAATGTGGTAGACATCAAGGCAGCCAAGGAGCGTGGGGTCATCGTGACCAACATCCCTGCCTACAGCACCGATAGCGTGGCTCAGCAGACCTTCGCCCTCATCCTGGCGGTAACCAACCGTGTGGAGCACTACACCCAGGAGAATCGCAACGAGCGCTGGGCTTACAATAAGGACTTCTGTTATTGGGACACTCCGCTGATGGAGCTTGCCGGCAAGAAGTTTGGCATCATGGGCTTGGGAAATATCGGCATGAAGGTAGCCACCATCGCCCACGACTTTGGCATGGACGTGTATGCCTGCACCAGCAAGAATTCTTCCGACCTGCCCGATTGGATCACAAAAGTGCATAAGGACGGTCTGCTAGCCGTGAGCGACATCCTCTCCCTCCACTGCCCATTGGCTGATGATACCTACCATTTCATCAATGAGGAGAGTCTGCAGAAGATGAAGGACACCGCCATCTTGGTGAATACGGGGCGTGGACCATTGGTGGATGAGAACGCCGTGGCAGCCGCCCTGCACGCAGGTGAACTGGGTGCCTACTGCGCCGACGTGATGGAGCAGGAGCCTCCACAGAAGGAGAATCCACTCTTTGGCGAGCCTAACGCTTACCTCACCCCTCACATCGCCTGGGCTACCTACGAGGCTCGTGAGCGACTCAACAAGCAGGTGGCAGCCAATGTGAAGGCATTTATCGAGGGAAATCCAATCAATGTCGTGAATGCATAAAAATTTAGAATTATATAAAAAAACGCAGAATGCTATGCTTTTGCATTCTGCGTTTTTTTATCTCCTTTTTACTAAAACATAGATGATGACTGGAGCACCGAAGAGCGGGGTTACGGCATTGAGCGGGATGATGCCGCCACCTGCTGGCAATACGCAGAGGGCATTGCAGAGCAGGGCGATGGCGGAGCCCATGAGCATGGTGAGGGGCAGGAGCTGACGATGATTGTCGGTACGGATCAGGAGACGCACGATGTGGGGCGTGGCTAGGCCGATGAAGGCGATGGGACCGCAGAAGGCGGTGACCACGGCTGTCAGGAGACCTGTAACCACTAGGAGCAGGATGCGCAATCGGCGAATGTTGAAACCCAGGTTCTCGGCGTATTGCTCGCCCAGGAGCAGGGCGTTGAGGGGCTTTACCAGCAGGAGCGAGAGCAGCAGGCCGATGAGGGTGACCGTGGCGAAGTAAGGCACTTCCGTCATCGACACATTGCCCATATTGCCCATGCCCCATATCATGTACGACTTCATGCCCTCTGCCGAGCTAAAGAAATTCAAGAGTGAGATGCCGCTGCTCGCCAGATAGCCCACCATGATGCCGATGATGAGCAGCACCACCTGATTGCGCACCATCGCCGAGAAGAGAGTGATGATGCCCATCACCAGCATGGCTCCGGCGAAGGCGGAGATGAGGATGGCTAGGAAGCCACCGATGGTGAGTCCGTCCAATGACAAGAAGCCGCCGATACAGAAACCTGCGATAGAGATATTGCCGCCGAAGGCGAGCATCACCACCGCCACAGCCAGTGCTGCTCCGCTGCTGATGCCGAACACGTCAGGCCCCGCCAGGGGATTGCGGAAGGCAGTTTGCAGCAAGAGTCCGCTCGTGGCGAGGGCTGCGCCTGCCAAGAGGGCTGTGATGGCATTGGGCAAGCGGGATTCCATCACGATGTAATGACTCATCGACTCGATGGTCTCATTGGGATAATAGGAGTCTGCCGGGGTCATATCTACCCCTGGGTGCGCCAATATGCTCAGCACCTCCCTCAATGGAATGCTCACGCTACCCCACGCCAGGTTGGCAAAGAACAAGGCTACGATGGCTAGAGCCAAAAACACTGCTACTATCGTTGTTTTCTTCATGAATCTCTTCTTAAACATTTGATTCTACTTCCCAATGACCATTACGACTACTACCAATATATCGTATATTTGGTATAGAAGCTAAATGGCGTCTTACTGTCCTCACAGTCTTCCCTGACTTAATTGCCAATTCCTTTGTTGTTATTTGTGGATTCTTCAATACACTTCTAATCAGCCATTTATCTAAATCATTTTGGGTGACATTTTGGGTGACATTTTGGGTGACATCTTGGGTGACATCTTGGGTGACATCTTGGGTGACATCTTGGGTGACATCTTGAGTATCATCAGTCTCAACATAGTTAACCTCTACATCTGGATGAGCCTCACACCACTTCAATATCATATTAGGGAATGTCACCGTAAACTGCGCACGGTCAGAGAAGAAGGTTGGCAACAGTTCTTCACTATAATAAGGCAAAGCCTTGATGGGGCCTAAGATTTTCCCCATGCCAGACCCCTTTCGTTCCATATATCCCAACTGAGCAAATATATCAGCTATGACAGGATTGCGTCTCACAGAAGGAATATCGGCTAAGTTCATTTCTTGAATGAGTCGTCCCTCAGGCATCGCTCCAGGAGAATAAATCACCATTCTGTCATCATACATATCTACGTGTATCTCACTGCCTTGTATCAGATAATCTCTATGAGCCAAGGCATTGACCACTACCTCCATCACGCTGCGCTCCATATATTCAGGCACCTCTACACGCTGCATAGGTTCCTTGTACCAGATGGTACGCATATTGCGACGAATAAAAGCCATCGTATCTTCCAGGAGAATAACTAGACTACCTGTTATTTCTGTACTGTCCAAGGCATCTATTGTACCAGAAGCCTTGGTCGTTCCATTCCATCTCGTACAAAACACCCTACTCTGTCTAATCGGGCACTCGTCAGCCATCAGCAAACCTGCATTGGTAAGTATGCCTTTAGCATCCACCAAGCTGAACGAACGATACAATTTGCCATCAAAGCTTGTACCATTCCAAGCATAATAGCGACTACGCAGTTTGGTAAAGGCATAGTCATCAAAAGATTCATCGCTAGGGCGAGCATCAAAGGATGAATTTCTGCCACGCAGCACCAGTCTTTTATGCTCCGTAGCATCAGCCACAACCGATTCATTTCCTATTCTAACGTAGGTTTCCAGCATACCATCTCCCATATAATAATAAGGAGTTTCATCACCTTGCAACACATGAAGTATAAGAACTTCCTTCCCCTCTACTTGCTCTATCTTCATCACAATTTGAGGCACAGGATCTATTCGTTCTTTTATCTTCTGACTGATAAACTCCGAATCACCCTTGGCATCAGCTATACCCACAACGCTATCATCGTCGGCTATGCCGAATATCAGGCAACCGCCTACGCCATTAGCAAAAGCACATACACTTTTCAGCCAACTCTTCACCTTGCGGCGTTCCACTTCCTGTTTTTTATCGTATTCCGTGGTCTCGCCAATGTATCTTTTGATGTCCATAGCCTTTCTTAATTCTTCATTAATATTTCTTATAGAATCTGAGTTTGCCAAACTTATCTCCTGCTTCTGGATGCGAGAGGATGATGAACTCTCGGAGCAATATCTCGGGATGGAAACTGGTGAGTTCGAAGTATGGCTCACAGCTGGTATCGGTCTCGTAGACGGTGCCCGTCTGGAATGCTTTCAGAGCCTGATAGCCTTGATATTCAGCTAGAAGATCATTCTTGCTTAAAGCATTTCCGCCGAAGTATTTGAAAGCCCAGACATCCACCTGGTTGCCCTTGGCGATGATCTGTTCGGGGCTCATGGAGAGACTGCCGCTGTGCTGATCGTCGGCGAAGATATACTTGGCATGGGCATCACGCAGCAGGATGCCCATGGTGCTCTTGCCGCCCGGCACATACCATACATTGCCCGTCTTGCGCTCGGTGAGGATGGAGAGGCCCAGTGGCAACTTCGCAGCCTCAGCCTTCAGCTGGAGATACTCCTTCTCGATGGCAGAGAACAGAGAATCAGCCTTCGAACTACTCAATAGCAAGCCATATAGCTTGATCCATTCCGCCCTGCCCATAGGCGAGGTCTCCATATAGTCGGCTGTCTCGATGATAGGGATGCGGAGCTTGTCTAGCTTGCCATATCCACCGCTGTTCTCGAAGGGCGATATGAGCAGAGCCTCGGGATGGAGGGCGATGATGCGCTCGATATCCGGCTGCATGCTGGAACCACAGTCCATGATAGGATGGGCTACCTTGGCATCTGCCTGCGCCCTACTCTTGATGTCAGGGATATTGATATAGTCCTTGTCGCACACGCCCGTGATGGCATTCTGGCAGCCCAGCTCGGTGAGGAGCTGGCAGTGAGGGGCGGTGAATACGAGGTAGCTTGTGAGCGGAGTGCGCACGGTGTCGGTCTTCACGCCCAGGGTGGCAGCCGCCTTGCCTTCGCCATGAGCCTGCCCTGCGAGCTTAGCCATGGTGGCATCTCCCTCCTTGCCCTTAGGCACCAGGATGTAGCGGTGCAGCTCCGTACCCTCCTTCCAGGGGTTATGCACCTTCACTTCCGTATAGCTCCCCTCATCGTGGCTCACGATGGTGAGCAGCTGTGCATACTTCATCTGGAGGGTATCTCCCCCCTCCTCCATTCCTGCCGCCGTCTTTCCGCCCTGGCAGGAGAGCAATCCCAGGCTGCTAATCATCAGGATAGCCATCCAAGCCATCCCCATTTTATTTTGCATTCTCATTTATCTCTACGATTTTGTTTCTGTTGTGCAAAGATACAAAGATTTTCGGATTATCCGAGAGATTTTCAGCAAAATATTTGCAAATATCATATTTTCAGCGTATCTTTGCAAACAAATATCCTATAAACATATTAGATATGAAAGAAAACAGATATACATTACCTGAAGAGCAGAGTTGCGACATGGTTTCCGAACCATTGATTGCAACTTCCACACTTGCCGATCTTAAAAATCAGTTGGTGGAACGTGTCATGAACATAGAAAACACAGAAACATTGCAATCTTTGATTATATACATCGATCACAATGTTTTGCCCGAAAGTGACACCTTTGAGGAAGAATGGAATCGCTCTATCCCTATAGAAGAATTCCGAGCTCGTTGCAAATCCAAATTAAAGGCTATGTATGGAAAGGTATAATATACAGATACTTCCTGAAGCAGAAGAATTCTTGGAGTACTTACCTGCTATATTGCAAGAAAGTGGTTACAAAGACAGCTACTCGTATGCTGTAGCCTATGTAGATGAAATCATTAACTTCATCTACGAGATACCTAATGCCATTCATCACAATATACCAAGTAATCTCTACTACCATTTTGAGAGATATGGAATGAACCTACAATACACTTTCTTCAAACGAAAAGGCTCAAAGACCACTTGGTATATCTTCTTTGAGAAAAGAGATCACAATATTTTGGTTAAACATATATCGAACAATTGGATAGAAGGACATTATTTAAGAGGATAGTATTAAATAACCAAAGCTTCACAAGTAATAGAAAAGACCTCCGAAGATGACGACTGTAGCCCACTAGCGGAACTTCTTCTATTAAATAATACTAATTATCTAATATCTTGAAATATTTCTTGCAAAAAGGTGTAGAAGATTCGAGAATTTTTTGTAACTTTGCGCCTAAGGAGCTTTTCCTCTCGTATGAGTTCTCAAAAAGCTTAAACCGATAGTAAGGTCTCCTTCATAACCTATTAAAGAAAGGGGGCTTTCTATGGACTCGTACGCCAACGTACCACAAGACATACTGACCGCCTTTCAGGCAGCCAAAAGCTGCCTTGAAACGCTCGAGGACTTCTCGTACGACTTCCCTTGGGAGGTCGATGTTGAGGTTTCCGACATAGACGAAAGCACTTGCCTTCATCTATGCCTAGACTTCAAATCGGCTTGCGTTTCGCTCCAAAAGATACATCTCAGCCTCTCCGAGATTGCGAAAAATTACAACAATTCTTTCGTTACCGACTATCCCCTTTTCTTCCCGATGTATAAGGAACAATACCAGATGTTGATGACCGAGGATGCCCTCCGGTTGATCCATAAAATGGAGGAGATGGCTGGCAGGGCTGGCGATGGAGAGATGGCTGCCAATGCTGCCCTGCCCCCTGCCCTGGCGAGGCTCTGCCAAGAGGTGGGCGCGCTGGAGGAGCTGACCCGCCATATCCTAGCCCTCTGCCAGAATACGATGGACAGGGAGAAGCGACTCAGGCAGAACCCCAAGAGGTGCGTGAAGATGCTACAGCAGGTGATAGAGGAGGCTACAAGAAACCAGCAGGGAGTGATCCAGATGTACCAGCAGATGGGCAGCAGTCTGATGCCGAAACCCCAGCCCGACGGCAAGCCGATGATGAGCGAGGTGATGAAGCAGTATGGGAGCCTGGAGGAGTTTGCCTGCGCCCAGCTACACCAGTTTTCGATGAACGACGTGAACACCTACGTGGTACAGAAAGCACTGATGGAGAGCCGGATGCAGGGACTCACCGAGGAAGAGATGCTCTGGTGGGGAGAGGAGCCCGAGATGGCCCGAAAGGTGCGCTACGTGATAGAGCACCTGGACGAGCTGGACGTGGAGAGCAAGATGAGCGCCAAGGCGAGCAAGGCTGGCAGCAAGCACCTGATAGACGCCAAGTCCCTCTACATGCTGATGAAGTGGGCTCATCTGGCGGATGCCACCACCCAAGTGTCGGTGCCAGGATTCTTCCGATACTTCAGGAGTGTATACCAGGGGCGGTTGGAGCTGCCATCCGCATCCAACTACCATAAATATAAGAGCAAAAACTCGCCCCAGGAGTATCAGCAGTTCCTGCAGAAGATAGACCAGTTGCTCCAAAACAGGAAGCAGAAAGCCATGCAAGTGGCACTGCAAGCCGAAATTTGAGCCCCGAAATACCGAAGCGGAGTAGATATTTGATGATTTTTCCCCCACTGGAGTGGATGACACGGAGTAGATGTCATCCACTCTTTTCGTCTACTCCAGCCACTTTTCATCCACTCCCCCCATGGCGAGTGCATACACTCGGGCGGTGGGAGTGGACGGACAGAGCCTCCTGCGTCCACTCATCCCCCACAAGAGTAGACAGCCCGCCGCCATCCCGTCCACCACATCCACCGCGCACCATCTACTCTCCTCATATCCAGCTACTTCCCCCTCCAAGAAAGCCTCTACCAAAAAGTTTGCGCATTCTCCATTTTCCCCTTATCTTTGCACCCAGGAAATCCATTCTCGATGGCATAGCTACCCATCGCCCTCTCCCCCCAGCTGCCTTAACCCAAAGGTCTCCAGCCAGGGAGGAAGGACCGCTGGAGGATGGATGATACCGCCCTCGGACAGACTCAGTCTTGAGACCCTGATATCACTGACCGGGAAGAATAAGAACATGAGAAATAATAGGACAAAAGATTCTTCTGAAAAGAATCAAGTAAAGGGTGCTAATCCTCCGAAAATTAAGATTATCGGTTGGTTTAAATTTCCCGTCTTCATCGCAGAAGACCATCGTATAGAACTGCTCATTCAGCATGAGGGCATGAAAGGTTTTGGGCTTTACGTCAGCATTCTGTGTAGAATCTACTACAAGAAGAGTGAATGTATCACCCGTGATGAATTACTCTCCATCAAGGAGAAAGGATGCACTAAAGACACTCTCAAAAAAGTGGCATTCAATTATGGATTGTTTGATATAGACGAGAATAATCATGTCACATCAGCTATCGACTACACTGGTACGAATGATGATTTTTCATCTATCAAAGCAGTCAATAAGAATCAATCTGATGACCAATCTGATGACCAATCTGATGACCAATCTGATGACCAATCTGATTGCATTTCAACGCCCGTGCGCACGTATAAAGATAAAGATAATGATAATAAGAAGAATGATTATCATCATTCCAAGATTTATGATGATGATGAGCCTCTGCCCCCTGTGCTGATGGATCCCATCCAGTACCTGCGCTCGCTGCCCCTGCAATCTGCCTGGGCGGAGGCGCTGCTCCAGTCGCTGGGCATGGCCAACCCCATCCTGCGCCAGCTGGTGATGGGCCAGTGGGAGGAGACCAAGGCATTCCTAGCCCTGCACATGGCAAGCCAAGACAAGGCGGCGCTCCTGCTCTCGGAGCACGACGTGAAGCGATACTTCACCAATTGCCTCAACAACCCCACCACCGCCCGCAAACTGCAAGAGCACCTAGCCGCCCAGCGTGCCAAGGAACAGGAGAAGATGCAGCAGGAGATGCGACGGCTCATGGAGAGTTAGGAGTTAGGAGTTAGGAGTTAGGAGGTAGGAGTTAGGAGTTAGGAGTTAGGAGTTAGGAGTTCTTGCTCCTAAGACAAAAAAGTAATCATAAATTTCAATTTTCAACTTTCAATTTTCAATTTTCAATTTTCAACTTTCAATTTTCAATTTTCAACTTTCAAAATATGAACAAGACATATCACATCATGATGCGCCAACTAGGCATCAAGCTGGAGGGCGCACGCAAGGCACAAGCCAAGAGCGGCAGAAACGATGAGTGCTACTACGCTTTCTGCCCCTGGTGTCACCACCTGAGACAGAAGAATGAACACAAGAAGCAGAGAGAGCTCTTCCTCAATCTCACCACGGGTGCCTACCACTGCATGCACTGCGACAAGAAGGGAAGAATGGACTCCGACCAATACATAGAGAAGAAGGAGGAGTATCTCGCATCCCGAGGCTGCAACGCCAAGCAAGGAGGCTATAGCAGCCGAGGAGCCAACGCCAACCGAGGCACTCACCCCCTGTCCCGCACCAGCTACAAGCTGCCCCAGATCAACCGCTCAGCCCCGGGCCAGCAGTACAGCGACGGCATCAACGCCCAGTTTTCGCCCGATGTGCTCAGCTACCTCACCCAGCAGCGAGCCATCCCCCTGGAGGTGCTCCACCAGATGCGCGTGGGCGAGAGCCTGATGAAGAGCGCGAAGTGCAAGGAGAAGTACGAGCACTGCATCGTGTTCAACTATTACGAGCAGGGCACGCTCATCAACCAGAAGTTTCGCTCGCTCGAGAAAAACTTCCTGATGACGCAGGGCGCCGAGCTCATCCCCTACAACATCGACGCCATCCTGGGCACGGAAGACGTGATCATCACCGAGGGCGAATTTGACACCCTGGCCCTCGTCGCCGCCCAGCTGCCCCACGCCATCAGTATGCCGAGCGGAGCCCAGGGAGGCACCCAGTGGATGGACCGCTTCTACGACCTCCACTTCGAGCCCAAGGAGCGCATCTACCTGGCCACCGACATGGACGCCCCCGGCATGAAGGCCGCCGAGGAGCTAGCCACCCGTCTGGGCCCCGAAAGATGCTACCGAGTCATCTTCTCGCCCGACTGCAAGGACGCCAACGATGAGCTCATCCGCCACGGAGCCGAGGCCCTCAGGCAGCGCATCAAGGAGGCGCAGCCCCTGCCCCTGAAGGACATCAAGCTGCTGCCCGACATAGAGGAGGAGCTGGACACCTACTACGAGCTGGGACCGCAGGAGGGCGAGCACACGGGCTGGCTAAACCTGGACCAGGCGGGCATCTCATTCGGCCTGGGACAGCTAGCCCTCATCACGGGCCGCACGAACGATGGCAAGTCGGAATGGCTCGACGAACTGGTGCTCCGACTGATGCTGCGCACCGGATGGCACACTGCCTACTGGAGTCCCGAGAACACCCAGCTGGACCACTGCCAGAAGATCATAGAGAAGCTCTGCAACCGCCGGCTGAAACACCAGGGACAGACGGGCGTGCAGCCCGAGATGTACCAGATGTGCAAGCAGTGGATGGCGGAGAACATGGCGTGGATAGATCTGCGCTCCAGCGAGCAGAAGCTGAAGACGCTGCTGGAGAAAGCCCAGTCATTGGTGCGCAAGATGGGCATCAAACTGCTGGTGGCAGACCCCTTCAACTTCATCGAGAAGGAGAACGGCGCCTACATGAGCGAGAACGCCTGGGACAGCCACGTGGTGGGCACGCTCCGCGACTTTGCCATGGAGCACCAGCTGCTCATCTTCCTGGTGGCCCACCCCCGCAAGGTGGAGATGCAACTGGACGGCCGCAAGCGCCGCATCACGATGGAGGACATCTCGGGCACCGCCGACTTTGGCAACAAGGCAGACTACTGCTTCTGCGTGGACCGCGACGATGAGCGCGGGGTGGTAACCGTGAGCATCGACAAGGTGCGCCGCAAGATGTATGGCTCTAAGGGCAAGCAGGCATACTTCTGGTACAAGCGTAACTGCGGCCGCTACGTGCCCTGCGAGCTGGATGCCACCACCCACAAGCCCATCTGGAGCAATGACCCCAAGTACGAGTACAACATCCAGAACTCCCACAGCAATGAGATGTGGCTCAGGCAGCCAGACCTCTTCGGCCCCATCGAGCCGATAGAGCTTTAGGCACGGATTACACGGATTTTTTTCCAAAGCATGAAGAGTAATCATAAATTTCAAATTTCAACGTTCAAATTTCAAAATAAAAATCAGATGGACGAACTCAAGGAATTTCAAATCAGAGTATACGGCAAGCAGGAGCTAGCCATGCTCTACCTGCCCCACCACACACCGATGGCAGCCAAGAATGCGCTGATGCGCTGGATCAACGGCGACCAAGAGTTGCTGCAGAAGCTCAAGACAGCGGGCTATCAGCCCCTGCAAAAGACCTTCAATCCCAAGCAAGTGCACTTGATATTAGAGTATTTCGACGCCCCTCCAGGCTACATCGAACTATAAAAAGAGCCCTTTCGAGCCCTAAAAAAGACTGCCAAGAGCCATATTTTCCGCCATCGCCCTCCTATCGCACACCTATCGGATAGCACCCTTGGCGGAATGTAGTATCTTTGCATCGTGATAAGGAAGAACCTACTCTCCCTGCCTCCCGACGCAGCTGCCACCACTACGAGGACATAGCCTGCACCACATCGAGGACGCATTCGGAAATGCATCGAGGATGCATCGGCCGAGACATCGAGGACGCATTTCCCACGACATCGAGGATGCAGCTGCCTCCACATCGAGGATGAAAATACTGGCAGCGCCGGCGATGACACGCCGACGGCAGAAGGAGCACGGGGAGAGGAAAGTTCGAAAGATTTATGAACCCAAAAATTTTTAAAAACCTAAGAAGTTATGGCATTAAAAGTAAAAGCTAAGGAAAGCAACGTAGCTTTCGAGAAGAACAAGCAGAAGTGGGCTTACGTATTGACTGCCAACCTCTACAATCGACTGGACGACGACAAGGTAGTGGCAGAGGCTGCCGTGAGAAGCGGACTGCCTAAGCCAGTGATCAACGCCGCATGGGGAGCCATCGGCGAGGTGATCAAGGCATGGGTCACCGAGGGTCACTCAGTGGCTATCCCAGGCCTGGGCAGCCTCCGATTTGGACTGAAGAGCCAGTCGGTGGCCGACGTGAACAAGGTGAGCTCCGACCTCATCAGCCGTCGCTACATCATCTTCACCCCTAACGTGGAGATCAAGCAGGAGCTCAACTCCACCAGCATCAACATCACCTGCTACGACCGCACGGGCAAGGTGGTGAAGCAGGTTACCTCTACCGACGACCCTGACAAGGACCCAGACGGCACAGACGGCAATGGAGGCGGTTCCAGCACTGGCGGCACCACCCCTAACCCAGGCGAGGGCTCAGGCAACGTGGGCCTCTAGAAGAGAGGGGGAATCATAACCCCCTCTCAAAAAAAAACAAGAAGTATAACCCTTAAAAACCCAACAAATATATGAAGAAAGAAACCTGGAAGAACATCATCAACCTCATCGTAACCATCCTCACCGCCATAGCCACCACGCTGGGCGTGAGCAGCTGCACGGGAGCGATGTAGGGAAAAGTAAAAAGGTAAAAAAGTAAAAAAGTAAAAACCAAGAAACTAAAAACCACAAAAAAGGCGCTCCCATCCCCCCAGAGAGGGAGACGAGGAGCGCCTTACCTTTTCAGTTTCCTAACATGCCCTAGCTTCCGCAGATTATAGTTCTTGCAACCACTTTCTGCCAGACTTAGTATTAAGCCATAAAGCTATCGCTATGGCAACAACGCTAATCGTAGCGTAAACATAAATTAATCCTTCCATATCTTACTTTTTTAATATTCGATACCCAATATATGCTAAAACACTAGTAGACAATAAGCCAAAAACCAACAATCCCCAAACTAGCAAATCATCATATTTTTCTTTCATTACCATAGATAAAATACAACTTGCAACGTTTGTGGTAAAATTGGCTTTTGCCAAGTCATAGAAAAACTTACCTAAAGTTTCTCTACTCGTTTTTTCTTTTTCTCTATCTTCTTTAGCACCCATAACAATTTCTATTTGGCAGCAAAGTTACGAAAAACTTTCGTAACCAACAAACATTTAGCCGGAAAAGTGAATGTTATCTCTCGGCGCAAGAGATTTAGCTAGGCAAATCCATCAAAAAAGGCGCCCACATCCCCAGAGAGGGGGATGAGGAGCGCCTTACTCATTTTTGTATACATTTGGATAGAATCAGTGAGTCAATCTTTTATCTCAAGAACACCATAGTATTGGCATTGATGCCACCGGCATCAAATGAACCCTTGTACTCACCCTTGGCTGAGAAGTGATAGACTGTGCTATTCTCCGAATAATTGGTGGTGCCGATATAGTAGCTGCCATCGTATGGATTGCGCTCCATCATGTATACCACGCTGCTAGTAAGAGCGGCTGGCACTGAGGTCAATGACCAGGCAGAAGACTTCTTGCTCTTGGCATCATACACACTCAGGGTGGTGGTATAGTTGACCCAGTCTGGAGATACTGAGTTGGCATAGTAAAGATTGCCACCTGCTGCCATCATCTTGGTGGCATCGGCAATATACTCAGTCTTCTTGGTCTGAGGATCGTAAGTATAGACAGCAGTGCTCCAGTCATATGCGCCATCAAAGGTCTTGCTGCCAGCCAGGATATAGAAGTTGCCATCGCTCTCTGCGATGCGCTGTGGATTGACAGGCACCTCTACGCTCTCAGCCTTGTCAAACTTCTTAATGTCGATGCTGCACAGCGTCTTGCCCTGACCATAGCCAGAACATATGGTATAGAGCTTGCCATCCTCCTCTACTATCTCCTCTGGGTTGGCATCCACCTGGACAGAAGCCTCAAGAGCCAGAGTCTTGGCATCAAAGCGGCTCACGTAGCCACCATAACTGGTCACGTAGAGCTTGCCATCCTCCTCACATACATAGCGAGGCTCACCCAGCTTATCGTCGAAGGCATAGCGCTGCTGCTCCACACCAGAGCCATTGAGCTTGAGCAGGAGCTTGGATACATTCACTACCACATAGATGTTGCCATCCTCTGCTATCATGTCATTGGCTGTATCACCCAGCTTCTTGCCGTTCTGAGTCTCATAGATGTCAGATGCAAAAGGCTTGTCGGTAGATGGATCTACAAAGAAAAGGTGAGAATTGTTCTTGTCCATACTACCCTCGCTCAATACAAAGGCACGATACTGTGGCATCTCCACCTTGCTGCCTTCCTTCCAAGAGGTGTCTACATCATCATCATCACTACAAGATGTGAAACCTGCGGCAATCATCAATGTGCAGATGACTGCCCAAAACATACTTCTGAATTTTGTCATTTCGTCTATTAATTTAAATAATTGATATATTATTAATAATGTATACCTTATTATATATAGAGGGCTGCGCTGAGCCTCCAGCTCCTACCTGGCATGGGATAATACTGTATCACCTCATACTGCCTGTCGAAGGCATTGAGCAAAGAGAAGCTCACCCCCACTCGGGGAGCCTGATGCTGCCCACCCTGAGAAGAGCCCTGCTGCCTGCCTCCGCCCAAGAGGAAATCACGGGAGAGCGTAAACGAATGCTCCGCATAGCCCGGCATGAGATATTCGTCAGTACCCTGGATCATGCTCCATTGCTTGCCCTGCGCCATCATCTGCCACCCCAGGTTAAGCCAAGGAAACTTCCACACGATGCCCACATTGCCCCTATGTCTTGGGGTATAGGGCAACTGATGGCGATAGTAGCTCTTTTGGGGACCGGTCTTGTCGATGGCTTGCTGGTAAGTATAGGCTGCATCTAGCTGCACACTCATCCTGCCCCACAAGGACATGCCGACCGACAGCGTAGCATCCACGCCCGTGATGGACGCCTTGCCAAAATTGACCATTTTCCAGACATAAGTAGATGGGAAAGCCACTATCTTATCGCTCACCTTGTTGAGATAAGCATCGAGTGTGGCCTGTATCCTCCAGCTCCCAGGGGCGGAAACTTGATTGCCCCCAAAGCCATGGCTCCAAGCAAGCCCGGCATTCCACTCCGTGGCATTCTCTGGCTTCAGATTGGTATTGCCTATGCGCAGATAATACATGTCGGTAAATGTAGGCACTCGATAGGTGCTCTTCATCATCAACCTAAGATAGAGAGGCTCTTCTTCGGTCAGCAATCTGTAAGCCAAGGCCAGGCTTGGCGAGAGCCGCTTCCTGTCGGCAGGTATTCGGGCATTCACCGTAGCGCCCGTCACCTGGCTAGTCACCTTCTCTCCCTTCTCGGTCACGTATGTACCCACCACATTGCCATCCAGCTGCCATCGCTGCCACTTCCATCTCAGCGAGAGTGCGGTCTGCGAAGTATAGCGTGTAGGATTGGGCTGCGACTCAATGTTGTTGCGCAAGTTACCCAAGGTGAAATCCTCGGCTAGCGCCAGGCTGAGCTGTGGGGTCACGTAATAACCCAATGTACTGGACAGATAATACTCATTCTGCCTGTCCACATCGGTCTGCTTGCCCCCGGCATACTTCACATTATAGTCTTCATGCTTAGTCCAGGAGTGGGCATATCTAAGTCTGGCACGCAGCGCCAAGCGAGGCATCAACCATGTCTTGAGCATCATCTGGGCAAAGAAGTTCTCATCCCACATTCGCTCACGGGTATCAGGATTGTAGAGTATCACCACCCCGGGCAGTCCACGCTTAGAGTTGTAATACCCTATCTTGGCATCCAGTTCCGAGCCCGTGTGCAGGGCGGAATCTCCCTTTGCCTGTCCCCAACGATAGGCTATATTAGCCTCGCCCTGGCCAGAGAGCACATCAGAATTGTAACGCTTCAGTCGTTCCCTCTCCCTACCATTGACCAGCGTAAAGGGATAGATGCCATCAGCCCTCGTCAGGCTGCCACAGACCGAGCCTGCCAGGCGGTCGCCCCACTGATGAGCCAATCGCAGCGAAGGTTGCAGCAAGCCCCATGAGCCCGTCTTCACCTCCAGGTCCAGCAGCCCCCTCCAGGGGCTTTCGCCCTCTATGCTCAAGATGCCAGCCGATGCATAGTGCCTAACCGACTGCATGATGTCAGACTCTTGTCCCATCGCCACCGAAATCCGGGAGACTCCAAAGAGCGAATATCTTGACACATCTATCTGACCTGCCTGCATATTGCTCAGCACAAAGCCATCATAACTCACGGCTGTATGGCATGCGCCCAAGGAACGAAGGCTCACCGTCTGCATACCACCTATGCCCCCATAATCGCGCACACTGACACCAGCCATCCTCCTCACCGCATCACCCACTGTGGTGATGCCAAGCGTGGCGATATCAGCCTTGCTTATCGACTGCACAGGCACAGTAGACGACAACTTATTTCTGGATTGCTGTCCCCTCACCTCCACCTGCCCCAGCTGGTGCTCGGCATGGAGGGAGTCAGTGGTCTGTGCAGCAGCAGCCATGGGCCATCCTGTAGATGCCACGGCAGCCGCCCCTGGCAGAGCCAATAGCCAAGCCAAGGCAGTGAGAAAGGATGTTCCCAATGTCTTCATTCTGTTCTTTTACGTTCTAAAATGTATTGCGCCATCCCTAGCCCAATCCGCGAGGCTGGATGGCAGGCACCACTCCCTCATCAGCATATCTGCTTGCGTGGGAGCGATGGCAACGGCAGGTCTTCTGGCTTGCATCCTCAAAACTCGGGGCAAGCGGTCTTCCCGAAAAAATGTCAGTGACCATCTGGCTTGCCCTAATAAGACGCTTACAGCAGCGCGACTGCTCGGGCTTCTCACCCGATTCCCTTTTAATCACTGCCCACCCCCTCTCTGATAGATGGATGCCTGGAGCGGCACGGGGCTGCAATGAACCAATTGCGGGTGCAAAGGTACGATGAAAAAACGAAAACACCAAATAAATGAGGGAAAAAAGAAAAAGGAGGAGGAGAAAAGAAAAAAGGGAAGAAAAGTTTCGCAACTTCTCTTCCCCAAGCCATAGTAATAAATACCTATGCATTCCCCTTTGGCATAGGATTATTACCCAAACAATCTATTTTGCCTTAATCACACTAATATCATTGAAATCCTATCTGCATATAAATAGGAAAGACGTTTCTTCTTAGTCTTATTCTTACAGCAGCGTCACATAGTCGGCCGCTATATCAATCAGCTTCTTGCGACGAGCCACACCGATGATGTAGTGCGCCTCCTTGCTGGAGCAGTGGAAGTGCTTCTTCACGCCCCTAACAAGCTCTTCCTTACTGATGGAATGCACACCCTTGGGGTATGAACCCTGGATGGCCTTCTCGATGTCCGACATCTTATATTCCAAATGCTTCTTGTGGAAATAAGATGAAATAATGATGGTGAAAACGATCACCAGCACTATGATGATAAATAATACTGACTGACTCATAATCCAATATTTTTCTATTTTAATTCGGTATTCGCGATAGTGACTATCGGCATTTCATCGGCAAATATAGCAAAAAATATCGAAACCAAAGCAATTTTCCGCTACTTTTTTTTAAAAAACATCATTTTTCTATCGTTTTTTGCGATAAATGCTTGTTTATTCAAATATTTTGCGTATATTTGCAACATAATAACAACATATAAACTACACATCTCCGCACCCACGTGTGCGCATACGTGTACCTACTTAAATAATAAACATAATGCAAGAAACCGTAAAAAAAGTCTTGACGGGCGACTTTAACCGCAAGAAAGCGCTGCTGTTTCTCATCACCGCTTTCTGTACGCTCGTAGTATGGAATCTGCCCATCGACAGCTTTGGCATCGAGGGACTCACCGTAGTGCAACAACGCGTCATCGCCATCTTCGTCATGGCAGTGATGCTCTGGCTCACCGAGGCCATCCCCGCCTGGGCCACCAGCGTTGTCATCATCTTTGTGCTGCTATTCTTTGTCAGCGACTCCGCCTTTGCCGTGATGCAGGGTTCGGAGGGACAGTATGGCGCCCTCTTGGACTATCAGGGTGTGATGGCATGCTTTGCCGACCCTACCATCATCCTCTTCCTGGGCGGTTTCATCCTGGCCATCGCCGCCACCAAGAGCGGCCTGGACGTGCTCATGGCAAAGACGCTCATGGCGCCCTTCGGCCACAAGTCGGAAAATGTGCTCCTGGGCTTCATGCTCATCACCGGCATCTTCTCTATGTTTATCTCCAACACCGCCACCGCCGCCATGATGCTCACCTTCCTCACCCCTGTGTTCAAGTCGCTGCCTCCAGGCGGCAAGGGCAGAGTGGCGCTCACCATGGCAATCCCTATCGGAGCCAACCTGGGCGGTATGGGAACCCCTATCGGAACCCCTCCTAACGCCTTCGCATACAAGGTGCTCAACGACCCTGCCGGACTGAACCTGGGCTTGGGCTTCGGCGACTGGATGATGATCATGACCCCGATGGTCATCCTCATGATCCTCATCGCATGGCTCATCATCCGCAAGATGTTCCCATTCCAGCAGAAATATATCGAACTGAAGATAGAGGGCGACGTGCAGCACAACTGGCGCACAGCCGTAGTGGGAGCCACCTTCTTCCTCACCATCCTGCTCTGGGTGTGCGGCAAGCAGCTGGGCGTCAACGCCAACACCGTGGCCATGCTGCCTATCGCCGTATTCGCCTTCACGGGCGTGGTCACAGCCAATGACCTCAAGGACATAGACTGGGCAGTGATCTGGATGGTGGCAGGCGGATTCGCCCTGGGTCTGGCGATGAACGGCACGGGCCTGGCAGAGGCTGCCGTGAAGAGCATTCCGTTTGGCGAGTTCAATCCACTGGTCATCATGGTGGTATCAGGCCTGGTATGCTTCGCACTGAGTAACTTTATCAGCAACACCGCCACCGCCGCCCTCCTCATCCCTATCCTCACCGTGGTATGTGCGGGCATGGGCACCAAGCTCGATAGCATCGGCGGCACCAGCACCATCCTGATAGGTGTGGCAGTGGCAGCGAGCTGCGCCATGTCGCTCCCTATCTCCACCCCTCCTAACGCCATCGCCTACTCCACTGGCCTTATCCAGCAGAGCGACATGGTGAAGGCTGGAGCCACCATCGGCGTCATCAGCATGATCATCGGCTATGCCGTGCTCATCTTCTTCTGCCGCATGGGCGTGCTGTAAGAATTAATAATTTATAATTAATAATGAAGAATTAGGCTAGCGCCATCAAGAGAGAGGGGGCTAGCTTAATTCTTTTTTTTATACCATCCCACATAATTATCAATTATTAATTATTAATTATTAATTATTTTTCGTATCTTTGCACCCGCATTCATCAATCAAAGACTAGAACAAGAAGACAATGAAAAAGATAGTTATCGGAATAGACGTGGGCATATCCACCACCAAGATAGTGGGCATCGACCAGAACGGCATGGTGATCAGCCCCATCCGCATCAAGGCCACCGACCCCATCACATCGCTCTACGGAGCCTTCGGCAAATACCTGCACGACAACAAGATTGCCCTGGACGAGGTGGAACAGGTGATGCTCACAGGCGTGGGCGCCGCCTACATCGACGAGCGCATCTACGGGCTGCCTACCTCCAAGAGCGAGGAGTTTGTGGCAGACGGACTGGGCGCACGCTATGAGAGCAAGCTGGACCGCATGATCGTGGTGAGCATGGGCACGGGCACATCGCTCGTGAAATGCGACGGCGACAGCATCAAGCACATCGGAGGCATCGGCATAGGCGGAGGCACACTGGCTGGCCTGAGCCGCATCATGCTCAAGACCGATGACGTGAAGCAGATCACCAACCTAGCCAAGGAGGGCGACGTGTCCAAGATCAACCTCCTCATAGGCGACATCAGCGCCAAGCCGCTGCCCGGACTGCCAATGAACGCCGTGGCATCCCTCTTCAGCAACGCCAAGGCCAACGCCAGCCGTGAAGACATAGCCAAGGGACTCATCTGGATGGTGCTCCAGGCCATCGGCTCAGCCACCATCCTCTCATCCCTGGAGTCGGGCATCAAGGACTTCGTGCTCATAGGCAATCTCACCCTCATGCCACAGTGCAGAGAGGTATATCCTGCCATGGAGAAACTCTACGGAGTGCGCTTCCACATCCCGAAATACTCCGAGTTCTGCACTGCCATCGGTGCCGCCCTAGACTACACAAGAAACACCAAGAAGTGAGCCACAAAGCACACAATGGCGCAACATATTGATATAAAGCAACTTAAATGTTTTGGAAAACGGAATTTTGTAAAAGTTTTCCAAAACATTTTCTTTTACCACTGATTATCAACGACTTAATATTATTTAACAATAAAAAAGTTGTCCAAAAGATACAACTTTCAACTTTATTTATTACCTTTGCAATGTCGAAAACAAGGTAATAACTTACACTAATCGACATAAGGACTTATAACTAAGCATTTTAATCAACAATCGTAAAAGTAAAGCTAGAAATGATTCAAACAGTAGTAAAGCGTGACGGACGCATCGTTGGATTCAACGAACAGAAAATTATGGCTGCAATCCGCAAAGCCATGTTGCACACCGACAAGGGTGAAGACACCAAGTTGATCGAGCAAATCACAGACCATGTATCTCAGCGTGGCAAGAGTCAGATGAATGTAGAAGCCATTCAGGACGCCATCGAGATGGAGCTGATGAAGAGTGCCCGTAAGGACGTGGCACAGCGCTACATTGCCTACCGCAACCAGCGCAACATCGCCCGCAAGGCTAAGACCAGAGACGTGTTCATGAGCATCGTGAATGCCAAGAACAATGACATCACCCGTGAAAACGCCAACATGAATGCCGACACTCCTGCCGGCATGATGATGAAGTTTGCTTCTGAGACCACTAAACCATTCGTCGACGACTACCTCCTCTCTGAGGATGTGCGCGACGCCGTCATGCACAACTATATCCATATCCACGACAAAGACTATTACCCTACCAAGAGTCTCACCTGCGTGCAGCACCCGCTGGACATCATCCTGAAGCACGGTTTCACCGCCGGCCACGGATCCAGCCGCCCTGCCAAGCGCATAGAGACAGCAGCCGTGCTGGCATGTATCTCACTGGAGACCTGCCAGAACGAGATGCACGGAGGTCAGGCCATCCCAGCCTTCGACTTCTACTTGGCACCATACGTACGCATGTCGTATCAGGAAGAGGTGAAGAACCTGGAGAAGCTCTCGGGCGAAGACCTGAGCGACCTCTACGACGCACCTATCGACGACTACCTGGAGAAGCCTCTCGACGGACTGGAGGGCAGAGCTCGCCTGGAGCAGCATGCCATCAACAAGACCGTGAACCGTGTACACCAGGCGATGGAGGCATTCATCCACAACATGAACACCATCCACTCTCGTGGCGGTAACCAGGTGGTATTCTCCAGCATCAACTATGGTACCGACACAAGCGCCGAGGGTCGTTGCATCATGCGCGAGATCCTGCAGAGCACCTACCAGGGCGTGGGCAATGGCGAGACTGCCATCTTCCCTATCCAGATATGGAAGAAGAAGAGAGGCGTCAACTATCTGCCAGAGGACCGCAACTACGACCTCTACCAGCTTGCCTGCAAGGTAACAGCTCGCCGATTCTTCCCTAACTTCCTGAACCTGGACGCCACCTTCAACCAGAACGAGAAGTGGCGTGCTGATGACCCTGAGCGCTACAAGTGGGAGATCGCTACCATGGGCTGCCGCACCCGAGTATTTGAGGACCGCTGGGGCGAGAAGACCAGCATCGCTCGTGGCAACCTGAGCTTCTCTACCATCAACATCGTGAAGCTCGCCATCGAGTGCATGGGCATCGAGGACGAGAAGCAGCGCATCGACATGTTCTTTGCCAAGCTCGACAATATCCTCGACATCACAGCCAAGCAGCTGGACGAGCGCTTCCAGTTCCAGAAGACAGCCATGGCCAAGCAGTTCCCTCTCCTGATGAAGTATCTCTGGGTGGGCGCAGAGAACCTGAAGCCAGAGGAGACCATCGAGAGCGTGATCAACCACGGCACCCTGGGCATCGGCTTCATAGGACTGGCAGAGTGCCTCAAGGCGCTCATCGGCAAGCACCACGGAGAGAGCGAGAAGGCGCAGGAGCTGGGCTTGAAGATCATCACCTATATGAGAGACCGTGCCAACGAGTTTAGCGAGCAATATCACCACAACTACTCTATCCTCGCCACACCAGCCGAGGGCTTGAGCGGCAAGTTTACCAAGAAGGACAGAAAGCAGTTTGGCATCATCCCAGGCGTTACCGACCGTGACTACTATACCAATAGTAACCACGTGCCAGTATACTACAAGTGTACCGCCCTGCAGAAGGCTAAGATCGAGGCTCCTTACCACGACCTGACCCGTGGCGGCCACATCTTCTATGTAGAGATAGATGGCGACGCTACCCACAACCCTTCTGTCATCGCCAGCGTAGTGGACATGATGGATAAGTACAACATGGGCTATGGTTCGGTGAACCACAACCGCAACCGCTGCCTGGACTGCGGCTACGAGAATGCTGACGCCGAGCTTGAGGTATGTCCTAAGTGTGGCAGCCACCACATCGACAAGTTGCAGCGCATCACCGGCTACCTGGTAGGTACCACCGACCGCTGGAACAGTGGCAAGTTGGCTGAGCTTCACGATCGTGTAACCCACATCGACTCACCAAAGAAGTAATATAAGTTAGGAGTTAGGAGTTGGGAGTTAGGAGTTAGGAGTTAGGAGTTGGGAGTTGAGAGTTAGGAGTTAGGAGTTAGGAGTTAGGAGTTAAATGTTAGATGTAAAAGTGGATACCTTTGGACTGAAAGGCAACTCCAAACTCCTCACTCCTAACTCCTCACTCCTCACTCCTCACTCCTAACTCCTAACTCCTAACTCCTAACTCCAAACTCCTAACTCCTAACTCCAAACTAAAATGATTAGTATATTAAATGTAGTACACGATACAATGGTAGATGGTCCTGGCTTCAGGACCTCTATCTATTGTGCCGGTTGCCCCAACCACTGCCCAGAGTGCCACAATCCCCAGTCATGGGACATCAATCATGGCACGATGACCAGCACGGAGGAGCTGATGAAGGAAATCATGGATGATCCCTTCGCCAATGTTACCTTCTCGGGCGGCGACCCGATGTTTCAGGCAGAGGGCTTCGCTGAGTTGGCACGCGCCATCCGAGAGCAGAGCCAGAAGACCATCTGGTGCTTCACGGGCTATCTCTTTGAGAACCTGGTGAAGAACCCCAAGCAGCTGGAGCTCCTGAAGCTCATCGACGTGTTGGTGGATGGTCCCTTCGTCAAGGCGAAGCACGACCCCGACCTCTTCTTCCGAGGCAGCAGCAACCAGCGCATCATCAACGTACAGAAATCCCTCAAAGAAGGCAAGGTGGTAGAACTCCATCTGACAAAAGAAAATCCGAACCCAGTGCTCTAAGCACCGAGTTCGGATTTTTTTCATATCTCCCCAACGCCGTCAGGCTAATTCTTAATTATTAATTCTTAATTATTAATTCTTAATTATTAATTATTAATTCCCCCATGAGTTCCTGGATATAGTCTCGCTCCCAGTCCTGCTCATGGCATCGCTCCTCGCCAAAGAGCAGCAGGTCCAGGTCCATGGCTATGCTACCCATGTGGCTGGCAGCCGCCGTGCGCCCACATTTGCGCTCTATATTCTTCAGCGCCAGGTTCACCTTCTCCTTGCCCACGCGCGTATAACCCACGGCTATCGCATTGAGAAACTTATCCGAATGGTGCATGCCGATGGGCTCCGTCCATACGCTGCGGCTAAAACTCATCTCTCCGAAAGTCTTCTCCAACCACTCCCTGGCATGGTCAAAGTTGGCTTTTTGGTCCACGTTCGAACCCATAGCTATGATGATTCTTGTCTTGTTCTTCTCCATTGTATAACATTTTCTTATACAAAGATAATAAAAAATATATAAAAACAAACAAGTTATCCAGTTTTTTTATTATTTTTGCACTATGAATCGACTTAAAGCATATATCGTGGGCATCCTGCTGCTCATCAGTGCCTCCCAAGCCACGGCACAGATGCGCTGGAACCAAGCCTACCAGACATACATCAACCAGTACAAGGATCTAGCCATCGAGCAGATGCTTCGTTACCACATACCTGCCAGCATCACCCTAGCACAGGGACTCTTTGAGAGCGCTGCCGGCAGGAGCGACCTCGTGCGCCAGGGCAACAACCACTTTGGCATCAAGTGCCACAACTGGACGGGTCCCACACAGTATCACGACGATGATGCCCGGGGCGAATGCTTCCGAGTGTATCAGGACGCCCGAGAGAGCTATGAGGACCACAGCAAGTTCCTCTCCCGCCAGCCCCGCTACGCCCGCCTATTCCAGCTGAGCCAACAGAACTACAAGGGATGGGCACACGGACTGAAGCAGTGTGGCTATGCCACCAACCCACAGTATGCCACCAAGTTGATACAGCTCATCGAGCTCTACAAGCTCTACAACTATGACAAGGCGAAACGCTACGACCGATTCATGGCAGAGCACAGCGGCACAGACCAGCCTATCAACGCCCAGGGACTATTGCACCCTATCCATCGATTCAACGACAACTACTATCTCGTGGCTCGTGAGGGCGATACCTTCAAGAGCCTGAGCAAGGAAGTGGACATCAGCTGGCGCAAGCTGGCACGCTACAATGAGCGCGACAAGCACGACGTGCTGCACAAGGGCGACATCATCTATCTGAAGAAGAAACGCAAGAAGGCGCCCAAGCAGTACAAGAAGCGACCTCACGTGGTGCAGGCTGGCGAGAGCATGTATACCATCGCCCAGAAGTATGGCATACGCATCGAAAGCCTCTACAAGATGAACAAGCTGATGCCTAGCTACCAGATACGCATAGGCGACAAGCTCAGAGTAAGGTAGAAATACTGGGAGGGCAGGTTTGTTACCTGCCCAATCAGCAAGATTTCATATAAAAAAAACAAACTAAATATGAAGAAGAAGAAGAAAATATTGATTTCCCTAGCCACCCTGGCACTGCTGATGGCACCATGCAAGATGGCAGCACAAAACTTTGATGACTATTTCGTAGACAAGACACTGCGCGTGGACTACATCTTTGCCGGCAACCGCGACAAGCAGATAATAGCCGTAGACGAGCTCAACGTGATGCCACGCTGGTATGGCAAGAAGCAGCGCCTGAGCGAACTGCCAGTGGAAGGCAACGGCCAGATTACCGTGCGCGACCATCATTCGGGCAAGGTCATCTATCGCAACTCCTTCAGCACCCTCTTTCAGGAATGGCTCTCCTATCCTGAGTCGGAGCACAACACCCAGAGCTTCGAGAACGTATTCCTGGTGCCTATGCCTAAGGACACCGTAGACATCACCCTGGACCTGTGCAACAACCGCCGAGAGATCATGACCTCGCTCACACACCAGGTGGCTCCCAAGGACATCCTGATTCACCACAAGGGCGAGCACCCTACACCATACGTCACCCTGCAGCAGGCAGCCGACACCACCAAGTGCATCCACATCGCCTACGTGGCTGAGGGCTACACCGAGGCAGAGATGCCTATCTTCCTCAAGGACGCTCAGGATGCCACCGATGCCATCTTTGCCCACGAGCCCTTCAAGAGCATGAAGGACAGATTCAACATCGTGGCAGTGAAGTCGCCTTCCGAGGAAAGCGGACCTAGCGAGCCTGGCAAGGGCATCTGGCACAAGACGGCGCTGATGTCCAACTTCGACACCTTCTACAGCGACCGCTACCTCACCACCCTGCATCTCAAGACCCTCCACGACTGGCTTGCCGGAACCCCATACGAGCACATCATCGTGCTGGTAAACTCTGAGAGATATGGTGGCGGCGGCATCCTCAACTCATACAACCTGACCACCTGCCACCAAAAATGGTTCCGCCCAGTGGTGGTACACGAGTTTGGTCACTCCTTCGCCGGACTGGCCGACGAATACGCCTACGAGACCGAGGAAGTGCCTATGTATCCTCACGATGTGGAGCCATGGGAGAAGAACATCACCACGCTGGTAGACTTCCATGGAAAATGGGAGAACATGATCAAGAAGGGCACCAAGACCCCTACGCCACTCTCCAAGAAAGAGAAGGAAGCCGTGAGCAAAGTGGGACTCTTCGAGGGTGCGGGCTACAGCCCTAAGGGCGTGTACAGAGGCGTGCAAGACTGCCGCATGCGCATCAATGAGACCCCAGAGTTCTGCCCAGTGTGCCACGGAGCCTTGCAGGACATCATCGACTTCTATACCAAGTAAAAAAGAGTTAGGAACAAGAAGCAGGAGCTAGGAGTTAGAAGTAAGAGTTAGGTGTTTTTAGGCACGGATTACACGGATTACACGGATTTTTCATATCCAAGGTGCAAGAAGAGTAATCATAAATTTCAAATCTCAATTTTCAAATCTCAAATCATAAAGTATGAAAGAGAAGACCTTGAATATACAATACTCGGTGGCTCAGCTAGGTGAACTGAGCCCTGAGGAACAAGAGCTGGTGAAGAAAGCGATGGCTGCCACCGACAATTCGTATGCCAACTACAGCCACTTCCATGTGGGAGCCGCCTGCCTCTTAGCCGACGGCAGAATCGTGATAGGCGCCAACCAGGAGAATGCTGCCTTCCCATCAGGTCTCTGTGCCGAGCGCAGTGCCATCTTCGCCGCCCAGAGCAATTATCCAGAGCAGCCCATCACCACCCTGGCGATAGCTGCCCGCAATGAGCACGGCTTCCTCAAGAGCCCCATCTCGCCTTGCGGTGCCTGCCGACAAGTGATACTGGAGATAGAGGACCGCTATAAGCAGCCTGTTCGCATCCTGCTCTATGGCGAGGACGGCACCTATTGCTTCCGCAGCGTCAAGGACCTCCTCCCCTTCTCTTTCGTGGATGCCAACATGAAGGAATAAAAAACACTTCTTGCTTATTTTTTACCTCAATCCATTGATCATATTTCTGATTTGTGCGATGCGAGCTTTCATATCAGGCGTGTTGCGATACTCAAGATAGCCAGCCAGCGACTGCTCGAAGCATTCTTTGGCTCGCTTCATCTCTTGCAGCATCTCTTCCCTCTGCCCTTTCTCCAATTCCTTAGCCTTGTAGAGATGGCAGAAACCCAAGCGATAGTAGGCATCGGGGCGCTCATTGTCGTGGCAGATGGGCAACATCTGCTCATAGAGCGGTATCGCCTCCTTATAGCGTTGCAGCAGGAAGTGGCTCTCGCCATCCATCCAACAATACAGCGAACGCTCCTGCGGTGCAAAACCCGCCAGCTGGGGTATCGCCTCATCCAGCAACTGGATGGCTTGCTCATACTCCCACTCATAATAATAGCACACACCCAGGTAGGCCTTGTAGCGAGGATTGAGCCTATAGCGCTTGTTGAGCGGTTGCAATATCAGCAGGCACTCATGATACTTCTGTGAGGTGAAGTAATCTATCGCCTTAGCCAGCTGCTCGGCATCCACCTGCTTCTGCCCAACTTCCGAAACAAACCTGCCCTCCCAGCATGGCTTGCCTGCCCAACAACAACAGGAATGCCCCACAAAAAAGAAAGCACCGAGCATGAATACTATATATTTTCCCCCCTTCACAGTCTACTCCTCCTCACCTTCTAGCTCATATTCATAGCATCCCACACTAGGTGTCTCCTTGCGGCGCAAACCATTTCTATCCACTGGCAGCGAGGTGGCAGGATCAGCCACGCCTATCGCCGCCGACGCCGAGCGCAAGCGGAAGTCATACTTCAGATTGTCCGTATCGAAGAGGCGGAAATGCTTCTCGCCAAACTTCGTGGTATCCTTCAGGTCCTCATAGATGACGTTGGTAAACTTCAAGCTATCCTCTGTCTGCATCTTCTCGGTGCGCAGCACACAGTGGTCGAAGTGGAAAGCCAGCGTATCTCCCTCCTCGGGTTGCGTCCATACCACCTCATCGTCATGATAGCCCGTAACCAGCGAGTTGCACACGTCCAGGCGAACCAATGGAGGCTGGATGTTGATGGCAGGTTGGCGGCGGGCATCAAAGGGATAGAACTGGGCTATCGTAGAGCCATTCACCTCTACATCTCCTCCACTCACCAGGAGTCCTGATCCCAAGGTATTGGTAATCTGCGTATTATATATCTGCGCCTTTACCGAGTCAGCCACCACGCCATAGCCCTGGCAGTTGTGAACCGTGGCATTCTGCAGGAGCAGTTTCTGGCGGCTCACATCGCTCGGATGCATCCAAATGCCATCATACGTGCTGTGGATATCGGCATAGCTAATCTCATTGTCATAGGAAGAAGGCATCAGCTGGATGCCCTGCCACTGTCCCGGCGTGCGATCGTAAGGCAGATAATCAAACATACGGTCGATGCGATCGCCTCGCATCACCACCTCCTTGCCCTGCTCGCCCGCCACACGGAGCTTGCCATACACCTGCACGCCCGCATTCTCGTGGAAGTAGAGACGAGTGCCAGCAGCGATGGTGAGCGTAGCTAGGCTATCCACCCGGATGCCACCATACACCACGATGGGCTGCGAAGACTGGATCACCTCATCCTGGCTCACCCGCTTATCGCGCAGCAGGAGGGCATCCCAGGAATAAGCATTGAGATTGAGTTTCTGCTGCACGCCACTCTCCAGGGTGAACACCAGGTTATCCTCCACCAACTTAGGCACGTCAGCATGTTGCACATGGGAAGTCAGTTCTACAAACACACGGATGCTATCCCCCTTTCTCACCTCCACATCCTGCGTCTGATAGCCCACCGTCTCGCCGAGATACGAGCCATCCACATTGACACGGAAGCCCGTCTGGTTGCCATTCTCCAGACGCACCGACGAGCAGCGGATGCCCTTGCCCGAGCGATTGTACACCCAGCAAGAGGCTGTAGGCGTAGGTACATTGGAGAAAGTGGTGTCCAGCCTTACCGAATCTACCGAGAAAGCGAGCACGTCGCTCCTCGACGTAGAGAAGCTCTCATCGTCGGCACAAGCGGACAGCATGGCAGCGCAGACCGCCATAGAACCTATCGTATATAAAAATCCCTTTTTTCGTTTCATACTTTATAAAACGAAAAAAGGGATTGATTATTGCATCTCAAAAGATACTTATCATTTATAAAAACAAGCTGCCAGTAGTAGCCCCTACATAAACAAGGCGAAGATGGAAGCTCCCACCACCGTCATCACACCGCACACCACGATGGAGAGGCTGCTCATGGCTCCCTCGATGGTACCCATCTCCATCGCCTTAGCCGTACCCAGCGCATGGGCAGAGCAGCCGATGGCGATACCCTTGGCGATAGGTTCCTTGATGGAGAGTAGCCCCAGGAACTTCTCGGCAAAGATGTTGCCCAGCACACCCGTCACGATGATGACCACTACCGATACCGACACATGGCCACCCAACTCCTCAGACACACCGATGCCGATGGCAGTGGTGATGCTCTTAGGCAGGAAGGTAACATAATCGGCATGGTCGAAATGGAAGAGGATGGCGAGGATGAGCACGGAGCAAAGGCTCGCCAACACGCCCGACAAGATGCCAATCATCACGGCTCGATAATTCTTCTTGAGCAATTCCACCTGCTGATACAATGGCACCGCCAAGCAGATGGTGGCAGGGGTGAGCAGATAACTGATGCTATTAGCTCCTGCCGAGTAAGTCTTGTAGTCCACACCCGTAATGAGCAAGGTGCAGATGACCAAGATGATGGAGATGAGCAGCGGGTTCATGAGCGACCAGCCCGTCTTCACCTTCAGCAACACGCCCAAACCATAGGCTGCCAAGCTGATGAGAACGCCGAAGAAAACAGAATCCTGAAACATACCATTCATCGCTGCGCCTCCTTTCCCTTAGCTGAAACTTTAGCTTCCACAGAAATATTTCCTTCCTCAGAAACTTTCACCTTTGCCGCTGCCGGCTTCTTACCTCTGCGAATCACCGCCTGCGTAATCCATCCCGACACGCCCATCACCACGAAGGTGCTGACCACTGTGACCACAATATATTGCAGCCAAGCGCTGGCTATGGAATGCCAAGAGTCGATGAGACCCACGGCGGCAGGAATAAACATCACGGGCATGATGGCTATCAAGAAACCACTCGTCTCACGAATATCTTTTACCTTAATCAGTTTGAGTTCCAGTGCCGCAAAGAGCAGTATAATGCCATAGATACTGGCAGGAATGGGCAGTGGCAATAAGAAATGGAGCAATTCACCCGCAAAGGAAAATGCTATGATGATCAAAAATTGAATTAAAAACTTCATAATTACTTTTCACTTAAGAAACGGATGTACTGTTCTATGACCAAGGCTGTATCACCGACGCCCAGGCGGGTTGTGTCGAGACAGATGTCGTAATCATCGGCATTGCCCCAAGTGAGTCCGGTATAATACTTATGATAAGCCACGCGGCAATCGTCCACGTGCTCCACAAACTCCTGCGCCTGCTGAAGCGACAGATTCTCTTCCTCCTGAATGGCGGCGATGCGAGTCTTCAAGTCGCCCGAGAGGAACACAGAGACCAAGTCCTTGCGCTCACGGAAGATATAATTGCCACAACGCCCGATGATGACACAGTCCTCCTGCCCTATCATGTCGGCAAGGGTGCGAAGGGGATGCTCCGTAAGGTCGCGATGGTTCTCGCCATAAGAAGGCATGGCGAAGAGCAGTTCGTCTACCGGGCGCTCATCGAAGAACGCCTCCATCTCATCGAGCACTCCACGCTGGCTAGCTATATCGAGCAGGCTCTTACGGGTATAGAAAGGAATACCATAATGCTGGGCGAGCAACTTGCCCACCCTGATAGCGCCACATCCACACTGGCGCGCAATCGTAATAATCATCTTGAGAATCTATTATTAATTACTGAATACACTGTTATCTTCTAGCCTCATCGGCAGAAACGAAACTTACGTATAGTAAAAAAGCTAAGAAGACTTGACTCTTCTTAGCTTTCTTGAAGTCGGGGCGACAGGATTCGAACCTGCGACCACCTGTTCCCAAAACAGGAGCGC